>NZ_QWKY01000130.1 GCF_003574035.1 Meiothermus hypogaeus
TCGTCACCGTCCAATACAACATTCCCTCTCTGCTTGGCAACGGCTTTCAAACCAATCCTCTCCAAAATGTTGGTTTTTACCCATCATCACACCACTTCGTTACTCAACCGAATTCTTTAGATGAGTCCCGCGCACATCTTCCTTGCTCAGATCCAGTCGGCGCAATACATTGGGGTCAGGTTCCACCTGAATCTTGCAGTGCTCACAAATCTTGCGCACCAGGCGCTGGGCCAGCACCCCCACCAGGGCAGCAGAAATGTTGAAAAGCTCCACCCCCATCTCGTCCAGGCGGGTAACCGCGCCCGCCGCATCGTTGGTGTGCAGCGTGGCGATGACCAGGTGGCCAGTGAGGGCGGCTTCGGTGGCAATCTTGGCCGTTTCGGAGTCGCGAATCTCACCCACCATGATGATGTCCGGGTCCTGGCGCAAGAAGCTTCGCAACGCTTTTGCAAAGGTCAGACCGGCTACCGGGTTCACCTGGGTCTGGTTGATGCCGGGAATCTCGTACTCTACAGGGTCTTCAATGGTGGTGGTGTTTTTATCGGGGGTGGCAATGCGCTTAAGGATACTGAAGGTGGTAAACGACTTACCCGAGCCGGTGGGGCCGGTAATCAGAAAGATGCCATAGGGTTTGGAAATCACATCCTCGAAGCGCTGAAATACATCCTGTGCAAAACCGAGCTGCTCGATCTCGGGGATGTCGGCGGCTTTGCGCAAGAGGCGCATCACGATCTTCTCGCCGTAGACGGTGGGCAGGGTAGAAAGACGCAAGTCCAGGTCTATGGAACGGTCGCGGTAGCGCACCCGACCATCCTGGGGCAGCCTCCGCTCGGCGATGTCGAGGTTGGACATGATCTTGACCCGCGAGGCAATGGCCGGGCCTGCCCCCTTAGGCAGACGCATATACTCGCGCAGGCTGCCGTCCACCCGGATACGCACCAGAATGTCTGACTGGCGCGGCTCGATGTGGATGTCCGAGGCTTCCTGCAAAAAAGCCTCGCGGATGATGCTGTTGACCAGCTTGACCACCGCGTTGTCGTCCAGGCCGCTGGTGTCGGCAGCTTCTTCATCCTTTTTCTTGCCCTCGAACTCGCGGGCCAGTTCCTCGACCCCTGTTGAGCCGCCGTAGAAGCGCTCGATCAACTTGGTGATGGAGGCCTCCGCCGAGACCGCCGGCATCACGTCGCGCTTGGTGATCATGCGCAGGTCGTCAATGGCCAGGATGTTGCGGGGGTCTTTCATCAAGACCACCAGGGTGTTGCCTTCCAGGTGGTGCGGGAAGATGGTGTAACGCCGCACGGTGGATTCGGGCACCATGGTGAGCACCGAGGGGTCCGGGGGGGAGTCGGTGGGGTCAATGTAGGGGTAGCCCAGTTGGGTAGCCAGGCTCTTGGCCAGCATCTCGGGCTTGATCTTGCCCGACTGCACCAGGGTGTCTTCCAGGCGACCGCCGCCCTGCCGCTGCTTGGAGAGGGCCTCTTCTACGTCCTGGGAGGTGACGTACCCCAGCTCCACCAGCACCTCGCCCAAGGGCCGAGTCTTGCCCATACGGCGCTGCACCGAAAGGGCATCCTGGAGGGCCGCACGGCCCAGCTTGCCTTCCTGAACCAGGGCCTCGCCCAGCCGGCTCTTTTCGGGATAAGCCTTGCTAAACAAGGTTTCCCAGACTTTGGGCAGGGTCAGGACGAACCTGGTCGGGCGCTCGACCAGCTGGGCCACCGCGTGGCGGTGGCGGGGGTCGGCCAGGACAATCAGTACCTGCTGGCCGTCCTGGCGGATGGGCACCGCCTGATAGCGCAGGGCATCGGGACGCAGCAGGAGGGCCGTCAATTCGTTTTGCAGCTCGAGGTTGCCCAAATCCGTCTTGAACTCCAGCCCAGCCTGCTCGGCCAGCACCTGGTAGAGTTTTTCTTCTTCCAGTCCAAACTTGCCAATTAGCAGGCGGCCCAGCAGTTCGCCGGTTTTTTCCTGCTCGACCAGGGCGGCCTCGAGGTCGTCGCGGCTCAACCACCCCTTGCTCACCAGGATCTCGCCCAGTTGCATCTCGCCCGGCGAGACAGCCGAGGGCGGCGGGGGCACCGGCAAGCCTAGCTCGGGGTAGTGCAAAGCCAGGGCGTAGCGGAAGGAGGAAGGGGTGGTCTGGTAGGGTTCAATGATCTGGTTGGTGAGGTCTTCCAGCTCCTCCAGAACCAGGTTATCCAGCGGGTTGAGCAGGGCCACCCGCAGGGTACCGCCCTCCACGCTGAAGGGAATGGCCCCCAGGTCGCGGGCCCGCTCGGCGGGAATCAGGGATTTGGCCTCGGGGGCAATCTCCAGGCCCACCAGCTCCACCATCGGAACGCCGAAGGTCTCTTCGATGGCCTGGGCAATTCGTCGTTCGGAAAGCAGCCCCAGTTCGACAATGATGTCCGAGAGATTGCCCCCCACTTCGCGGTGTTGCTCGAGGGCCCGTTGGAGTTCTTCATCCCCCAGCAGCCCCATGTCCAGCAGGGCGGCACCCAATCGTTTGTCTCCAATGGTCAAGACATTCGCCATTCGACCCGTCCTCCTATGCGAAGCAGATGCTGCCCGGCGTGATGTGGTTGCAAATAAAGGGCAGGGCGCCGGTTCTTTCTTTGCGGTAGCGGGTGATACAAGCCATCGCTTCGTCTCCTTCTATTCTTTGCTTATTGTGGGCTCTTGGCGGGGTTCTTTTGGGTCAAATTCCTCATTTCCCCAAGCCGCCAGCCCCAAGCTGGGGTTTTGCAACACCCAGCGCTCGAGTTTTCGCACCAACCGGGTATATCCCATTTCCCTCTTAGAAAGAGGAGGAACCAGTACAGTATAGGCGCCAATCAGGTTCCCCCCCAGCACATCGGTAAAAAGCTGATCTCCCACCACGGCCACCTCACGGGGGGCAAGAGCCAACCGCCGCAGGGCTTTACGAAAGCCAAACCAGGGCTTGCCCGCCGGACCGAAACCCGGTACCCCCAGCTTCTCACACCAGTAGCGCACCCTGCGGCGGCTACCGTTGGAAACCAGCATGACCTGAATACCAGCCTCTTTGAGGGCCTCGAGCCATTCCAGTAGACCCTGGGGGGCCTCGCCATAGGTTTTGTAGGGTACCAGGGTGTTATCCAGGTCAAACAAAACCGCCCTCAACCCCCGCTCCCGAAGCCACGCGGGGGTGATGTCCATGACCGATTTGAGGCGGGCCCTGGGCCTGAGCACCCCAATAGTGTAACGAAAACTTGTGAAAGACTATAGGTCATCCGGGAGCGGATCGGAAATCTTGCCGGATACTCCAATATTGCAAATGGGTTTGTTTTGGTCTTCAATTTTATGGCTTTGGCAGCATAATCAAGGCCCACATGCGCCCGGTCTGTCCCTTATCGCGCCGATGAGAAAAAAATGCCGGGTCGGCATAGGTACAGCGCCCCAGGGCCCAGTAGTGCTCGAGGCGAATGCCCTCTCGCTGGGCCTGGGTTCGTATGGCCCGCTCCAGGTCGAGCAAGTACTTGCCCGGATACCGGGGGTCTGGCGCAGCAAAAGCCAGTTCCGCTCGCTCGAACTGCGCCAGCACTTCGGGCCCCACCTGAAAATGGGGGCCGCTGATACCAGGGCCCACCGCAACTCGTATATCCTCAGGGCGGCTACCCCAGTGAGATTTCATTAATTCGATGGCCCGGGACAGGATGCCCGAAACCACGCCACGCCAGCCCGCATGCAGGGCGCCTGCCACCCCTTTTTGGGGGTCGTGCAGCAGGATGGGGTAGCAGTCGGCCACACTCACCCGCAGCAGCAGTCCAGGGGTGGAGGTGAGCAAACCATCGCCCTCCCACTCACCCGCTGTCTCGACCAAATGTACAAGGTTGCCGTGAACTTGACTTAACCCAGCCAGGGGCGGGTTGCCAAAAGAGGCCAGAACCCGCCGGCGATTCTCCTGCACATGCGCCGGGTCGTCTGAAGTAGACAACCCCAGGTTGAGGCTATCGAAGGGGGCAGGGGAAACCCCACCCGCACGGGTCGTAAAGCCATGCGGCACTTCCAGCAGCGGGCTTTGTAGCATGACCATAGCGCTTGCTGCGAACAACCCCTAACGGAAGTTAACTCCCAAGCGCACATGGGGAATCAGGACACTGGCGCCAAACACACTGCCGCCCCCCACGGCAACCACGCCCTGCAAACCCCCTTCAATGAAGAAGCTCACCCCATCCCCGCCGAACTCGAAGTTGGCAAACCCTCGAGGGGTAAAGACGGCTCCGCCCCCGCCGCCACCCAGGACCAGATAGACTTCGCTACCCGCCCCCAAATACCACCGCGCACTCGAGCCCACCAGGCCCATGGGGAACAACAGATCCAGGGAACCAGAAAGCAGGGTGCCACCCCCTGAGCCAAAGAATAACAAGGGCAAGCCCGCTCCCAGACGCAAGTCTACTGCACCCGTGTCCAGGGTATACTGTGCTCCCAGCACATAAAGGCCGAAGGCACTGCGATTGCCCTGGGCCAGACCCAGCGAAATCCCAAACACCAGCACCATCAGAATAAGCAGTTTTTTCATGCTTCCTCCAGACCCGGGTTAGTGTGCACCCAAATCCGAATCAGATTAATAGCGCTATGCATGGTTTGCAAAGACTGATACCAGATTTGGTTGATTCGTTACCGAACGGTAACGAATCAACCCGGCCGAAGTTATCCGCGTAGCGGAGGGCGATACCGCCCCTTGGAAGTTATCCGCGTAGCGGAGGGCGATACCGCCACTTGGAAAGGGAGACGCTTTTTTCGCCAACCCACAGGGGTGTGCTCCAGGATAAAAAAAAGAAAACTTAATGGGTTTTTTGGTTTTGTAAGCTGTCTTTTTGAATCCGGTATGACATCCGACCAGCCCTAGCTGCAAGGGGGCTTGGGTTCCCAGTAGACCCGGACTCCCTATACATCACAAGCCAGACAAGACCCAGCCCCTACAATAACGGAGTGGATTTTTTCCCTTTGCCCGTGTTGGCTGTGTTCGCGTTTGTGCTGGGTAGCCTGATCGGCTCGTTTCTGAATGTGGTGATTTATCGCCTTCCAGCCGGTATCTCGGTGGTGTGGCCCCGCTCGCGTTGCCCCCACTGTGGGCATATCCTCTCCCCCAGCGAACTGGTGCCTATCCTCTCTTGGGTTTTACAAGGAGGAAAGTGCAAAAGCTGCCAGGCCCCCATCTCGGCGCGCTATCCGGCAGTGGAAGCCCTCACGGCGCTTCTTTTCGCTGCGGCGGCCCTCCTGCGCCCGGTTTTCCCCGACTTACTCTTCATCTGGGCTTTTATCGCTTTGCTGATAGCGCTTTCTTTTATTGATATTGATACCAAAACCTTACCCAACTCCCTTAACTTCGCTGGTATCTTGCTGGGCTTGTTGGGAGCCGGGCTGGTGGGTTATCCACAGGATTTTCCACAAGCCGTAGACAGCGGTCTGATGGGGGCTGGACTGGTGGCCTTGTTTGCAGGCTTTGGGGGCCTGCTTTACAACCGCCTAAAGGATGGCCCCCGCGAAGGCCCCTTTGGTTTACACCTGGTACACCTGGCTGCCATGGTTGGGGCCTGGGGGGGAATGCTGGGTACGGTGG
>NZ_QWKY01000131.1 GCF_003574035.1 Meiothermus hypogaeus
TGTCGTAGCAGGCGACAGCTATAGCTGGGGCTATACCCTATCGTTCCACTGGCTGCTATCGCGCTGGGGGTTTTATGGGCTGATTGCAGCAAGCCCAACACATAGCCTTGTTCCCATCGTTGCAAACGCGATAAACTACATTGTACGGCTTCAGACATCGTACAGAAGTACCGTGCTGACCGGGTCCTTTGCAAGGGCTCTCGGCACGGTTCTTCTTTATGACGACCTTTTCAGGGGCGGGTCAATCTCTTGTTTAGGCAACCCACAACTCATCCGCCTACCGTATTGTTGACCCATGCGCTTACTGCACTTGCTCCTCGCTCATACCTTGCTGCTGGTGGCCTCCCTGGCTTTGGGCCAAAACCCCAAAACCATTGCCGAACTCACCCGCCTTCGCTACGGCGGCGGGACGCTGGTAGCCGAGCGGGTGTTAGAGCGCAACCCCAGCTTTACCCGCTATCTGGTGCGCTACCCCTCAGACGGCCTGACCATGTACGGCTTTATGAACGTACCCAACACGGCGGGGCGCTTTCCGGTGGTGATTGTGATTCACGGGTATGTGAACCCTGCCACCTACCGCACCCTGGCCTACACCACCCGCTACGCCGACAGCCTGGCCAGGGCCGGCTTCGTCACCCTTCACCCCAACCTGCGCGGGCATGGGCTGTCGCAGGGGAGCCCCGAGCAAGGGGCCTCGAGGGTACTCTACGCGCGGGAAATACTCGACCTGGCCGCCATTGTGCGGGCCCAGGCCGGGCGGGGCGCGCTGGAAAAAGCCTTGCCCAGCGTGGGGCTGATGGGGCACAGCATGGGCGGCGGGATTGCTCAGCGGGTAGCGGTGCTCGACCCGCAAATTCGGGCGGTGTTGCTCTACGGCACCATGCACGGCGACGACCTGAAGAATGCGCGGCAGATTTGCTTTGTTTTCACCAACCGTCAGCGCGGCTGCGACGAGCTCAACACGCCGCCCGAAACCCTGGCGCAAATCTCCCCCATCAATTTTTACGCCCGTATCCGGGCCCAGGTGCAGGTGCACCACGGCACCGCCGATACCCAGACCCCTTACGCCTGGGCCGGTGAAATTTGTGCAGCCTTACGGAAAAACAACGTTTCTCACCAGTGTTTTACCTATCCCGGTGCAGGTCACACTTTTCGCAATTCGGACTTCACCCTCCTAATGGAACGAGCAGGGTCTTTTTTTCGAAAGGCGCTATATTGAGAACGTGAACTACCCTGAACTGCAGCCAGCCATCGTCCGCATCACAGCAACAGTTCCTGCTGAGCGAATTATTCTTTTTGGCTCGAGAGCCCGCGGTAATGCTCACTCAGACAGCGACTACGACTTGTTGGTGGTTGTGCCGGCGGAGGATAAAACCTTGGCCACATACAAAAAGCTTCACAAAGCGCTTCTTGGACTTGGTTTGGACATTGAAGTTGTACTGGCCAGTCCGGAGGATCTTAAGAACTATCAGAACGCCTGGATGACTATTTTCCCGGCTGCCTTGCATGAGGGGCAAGTGCTGTATGCCGCATGAACCGAGCCATCCACAAACCTGGCTGGCCCGTGCAAAAAGCAATCTCGCACTGGCTCAGGTAAAGCCCAGTGCAGATATCTTCCTGGAGGATCTTGGATACAATGCGCAACAGGCGGCAGAGAAAGCTCTGAAAGCACTTTGTATTTCCCGTGGCATCGCCTTCCCTAAAACGCATAACCTGGGTCTCTTACTTGATTTGCTGCAACAGCAGGGTGAGTTTTTGCCCTCTGAGGTATTGCGGGCAGTTGAGCTGACACCTTTTGCTACAGCGCTTCGTTATCCGGGAGCCAACCCGCCCATCACTTACGACGATTATCTGGATGCTATAGAGGTTGCTCGCGGTATTGTGGAGTGGGTCGAGGCACACCTTTGAAACACATTTACGTGCACGTTCCCTTCTGCCCCACCCTTTGCCCCTACTGCGATTTTCACGTGCTCAGGCGGCACGGGGGGGTGGTAGCGGCCTACCTAAAGCGCCTGACCCAGGAGGCCAAAGCCCTATATGCGCAGTACCCGGAGCCCCTGAAAACCCTTTACTTTGGCGGCGGCACCCCCAGCTTCCTGCGGAGCGGCGAGCTACAGGCCCTATTTGCCGCCCTGCCCTGGGACATTCGTGGGGCCGAGGTCACCCTCGAGGCCAACCCCGGTACGCTAAACCCCGAGCGGCTGCAACTGCTGCGGGGCCTGGGGGTGAATCGGCTCTCGCTGGGGGTACAGAGCTTCCAGGACGAAGTTTTGCGAACCCTGGGCCGCGCCCACGGACGCAAAGGCGCCCTGAAGGCGGTGGAGATGAGCCTGGAAGCCGGTTTCCGCACCTCGCTGGATCTGATTCTGGGCCTACCCGGACAGGACTTTGAGGCCGACCTGCGCGAAGCCCGCGCCCTGGGCGTGGGGCATATTTCGGCCTACACACTGCAAATAGAGCCTGGCACGCCCTTTGCGCTGGCCAACCTGCAAACCGACGAGGAGCAGGAAGCCCGCGCATTCGAACGGGCCGAGGAGATTCTGGGCGAAGCCGGGTTTGTGCGCTACGAGGTTTCCAACTTTGCCCTACCCCTTCAGGAAAGCCAGCACAACAAGGCGTATTGGCAACTGGGCTTCTGGGGAGCGCTGGGGCCTGGGGCTGCGGCGCACCTGCCTGCAAAATCGGAAAATCACCTGTACGCCATCCGCACCACCAACCCACCGCTTCCGCGCTGGCTGGCAGGCGAAGCGCCTGCAATTGAAGAAATAAGCCCCCTCGAGCACATCAAAGAAGCCCTGATGTTGGGCCTGCGGCTGGCCGAGGGGGTGGAAGTAGGAGAGCTCGAGCGGCAGACGAGTTTGGAGGTCTGGGAAAAGCTCGAGCCGGCAGTGCGCGAACTCGAGGGGCAAGAACTTTTATGGGCTCGAGGTAAGAGAATAGGAGTAGCTCGAGCTGGGGTAGCCATTCTTCACCGAATCATCTTGCGGCTATGGGAAGCTTTGGAGGCTAAATAAATCCCCCCCTAAGACCCGCGGATACCTCAGCCCAGCCACCGCCTTTTCATAGCTTCCCGCTGGATGCGCAAGAGGGGCTCTAAGTCCCAGTATTCCCGCACCACCCGCGAAACATAGCTGCCCACGCAAAACCCCTCCCGCCGGTAAATCACCTTGTTGGCCCGCACTACCTCGAAGGCCAGCACTGGCGGGGCCTGGTTCAAAACCACCAAGTCGGTGCGCTCAGAACCGGCTTTCACCAAGTCGGTAAGGATCTCCAGCGTGGGATCGGGTTCTGGGGGCTCGAGGTACACCGCCAGGTCCCAATCGCTATCCGGGCGAGCCTCCCCAAAAGCGCGGGAGCCGAACAAGAACGCGGCTTGCACCTGCGGATACCCGGCAAATACCCCTTCAATGCTTTCGATCGACTGGGTTTCCATGCGATCAGGGTAGCATAAGCACTTAATCAGTCCACTAGATATAGCAACTCGTTGAGGGTCTCTACCAGCTGCTTGGGGTCTAAGCCTTTTTTGGGAATACGAAACCCCGGCGGGTACTGGGTGGGCTCGACCCGGAAGGGTAGGGCCCGCAGGGCTTTGGCGTCGTAGTCGAGGCGGGCGGTCTCGAAAGCAATCTGCAGGTGAAGCATATCCTCGGTGATGGAGACCACCCCCTTGGACTGTGCTACCAGGCGAAGTTTGCTGAGGGCCAGGAAGTTTTCCACCTCCTCGGGTGCGGGGCCGTAGCGTTCCTTGATTTCTCTGGCAATGCGGGAAAGCTGGGCCAGGTTGCGGGTCTCGGCCAGGCGGCCATAGAAGCGGCTGCGGGCTTCGGGGCTGGGGATGTACTCGAGGGTGAGGCGGGCCGAAAGCTGGAGGTCGAGGGTGACGTGGTGCTCCGGCTCCACCTTTTCCCCCTTGAGCTTGCGGATGGCCTCCGACAAAAGCTCGGTGTAGATTTCCAGGCTCACCGCGCGGATATGCCCGTGCTGCTCGGGCCCCAACAGATTGCCCACCCCACGAATTTCCATGTCTTTCTCGGCTAAAAGGTGCCCCGAACCCAGGTCGGAAAGGTCGGCGATGGCAGCCAGGCGGCGCTCGGCCCCTTCGGTCAGGCGCAAAGGGTGAAACAGGTAGGCATAGGCCTCTTCCTGCCGCCTGCCCACCCGCCCACGGAGCTGGTAGAGGGCCGCCAGGCCCAGCTTGTCGGCCCGCTCGACCAGGATGGTGTTGGCCTCGGGGATGTCCAGCCCGCTCTCGATGATGGTGGTAGCCAGGAGCACGTCAAAAGCCCCCTCGGCAAAGGCCAGCATGGTCTCCTCTACCTCGGCCTCGTGCATCTGGCCGTGAACGACCCCGATGCGGGCCTCGGGCACCAGGGCTTCCAGGTACTGGCGCCGCGCCAGGATGGTGGCCACCCGGTCGTGCACGTAAAAGGCTTTGCCGCCGCGCTCGAGCTCGTCCATAATCCCCTGTCGCACCAGCGCGGGGTCGTAGGGGGCCAGCACGGTCTGGATGGGCTTGCGGCCCGGCGGGGCGGTCTGGATGCTGCTGAGGTCGCGCAGGCCCACCAGGGCGCTGTAGAGCGTGCGGGGGATGGGCGTGGCCGACAAAAACAGCGTATCCACGGCCTCCTTGAGTTCGCGGATGCGCTCCTTCTGGGCCACCCCAAAGCGGTGCTCCTCGTCCACCACCAGAAGGCCCAGGTCTTTGAAGCGCACGTCGGGGGACAAGAGGCGGTGGGTGCCGATGACGATGTCCACGCTGCCCGAGGCCAGCCCACGCAGGATTTCGCTCGCTTCCTTCTCGGAGGTGAAGCGCGAGAGGCCCGCCACCCGTACCGGCAGGCCCTCGAGGCGCTTACGGAAGGTCTGGGTGTGCTGCTCGGCCAGGAGCGTGGTGGGCACCAGCACCGCTACCTGGGCCCCATGTCCCACCACCCGGTGGGCCGCCCGCAGGGCCACCTCGGTCTTGCCGAAGCCCACATCGCCCGAGATCAGGCGCTCCATGGGCCGGGGGGCCTCGAGGTCGCGCAGGGTTTCCTCCAGGGCCTTGTGCTGGTCCGGGGTCAGCTCGAAGGGAAAGTTCTGCTCCACCAGGGAATCCCACTCGGGCAGCGGGCCAAAAGCCCGGCCCGGCGTGGCCTCGCGCTTGGCATGCATTACCAGCATCCGCTGGGCCAGCTCCTCGGCGTCGCGCTGGGCCTTTTCCCGGGTGCGCTTCCACTCGCTCTTGCCCAGCGAGGATAGGGCTGGGGGGTCATCGGTGGTGCCGGGGTGACGCTTGAGGAGGGGTAGCTGCTCTACCGGAAGGTACATCTTTCCCTCGCCTGCATACTGCAAGACCAGGTAGTCGCGCTTGGCTCCCAGCACCTCGCGGGTTTCCAGGCCCAGGTACTGCCCGATGCCGTGCTCAGGGTGAATCAGGTAGTCGCCCACCGAGAGCGCCCCAGCGGCGGCCCCGCCGACACCAGCGTGACAAAGGTGGTGCAGGAGCGGGCTAACCAAATTCTCCGCGACGGTCTCATCGAGGTAAAGCGCTGGCCCTTAAGCCAGGCTTTGAATACTGTGCAG
>NZ_QWKY01000132.1 GCF_003574035.1 Meiothermus hypogaeus
TCCTCCTCCCTGGGCTTCCCCATGGGCACGTACCGCGTCCGCTTCCAGCGGTACCCCATCTCCAGAAGCTTCCGCCTCACCGTCCCCGGGTGGAAGGTCACGAAGAAGCGCCCCTCCAGGGCCTCCAGGAGCCGGGGTGCCGTCCAGGTCTCCTCCCCCTGCAAAAGCTCTCGCAGGAAGGTGCTCATGGCGTGGGTCCAGCGGGGCCTGGCCCCGGGGGGCTTGCCGTCCTCAAGGCCCTCTATTCCCTTTTCCAGCCACCGCCTGAGGTCGCGGTGAAGGGTGGAGCGGTCCAGGCTCAGGTGGCGGTCCACCCCTGGGCGGCCAGCCGCACTGCCTGAGCGCGGCGCCGGGCCTTGAAGGGAATCACGGGGTTGGCCTCCAGCTCCCGGAGCTGGGCGTCCTCCTCTGGGGTCAAGTGGACGCGAAGAGGGGCAGGCATGTGGAGAGCTTAATGCATAGGCACTTAGTGTAGCCGAGACGGAATCCGCAGTACGCTTTGTGGTGGGCGTGGATGCCCACAAGGCCAGCTTCACCTATCTGATCCTCCAACTCAAGGAAGGCGGCAGCCTGGGCGAGGTAGCCCAGGGTGAGCTGCCCAACACCGCCGATGGGTACGCCGAACTGTTGCAGGCCCTGGCCGGTCAGCAACCCCGGGTCTTTGTGGTGGAAAATGCTCGGGGCTATGCCCTGGGGCTCTCCTGGCACCTGCTGCAGCAGGGCCAGCAGGTGTACGACCTCCCCGCCACCCAGGTCGCCACCTTACGCCGTCGTCGCCAGCAGGCCAAGAACGATACCCAGGATGCCCGGCTGGCGGCCCTGGCCTGGCTGGAGCACCCCACCCAGCGCTGCCCGCTTCGCTTGCCCACCCTACCCTTGCAGCTCCAGAGCCTGACCCGCTGCCGGGAAGGCCTGGTGCAGCAGCGGCTGTCCCTACAGCAGCAGTTGGTTGCGCTACAGCGGCAGCCCTATGCGCTGGCCCAGGTGCGCCAGAGCCTGCAGGTGGTGATGCAGAGCCTCAGCCAGGAGATTGCGGCCCTGGAGCAGTCCATGCAAACCCTGTTGGAGCCTTACCGGGGCTTGCAGACCGAGACCGGCATCGGGTTGGTGAGCGCCGCCGTCCTGATCGGCGAGGTGCAGTATCTAGAGCGTTTCCGCGACGAGGCCGCCTTTGCAGCCTATGCAGCTACCGCCTCCTTAGACCACTCCTCCGGTCAACGCCAGCGGGTCAAGGTTAACCCAGGCGGTAACCGTCGCCTGAACCGGGTGATTGAGCTCATCACCTGGAACCGCTTACGACTTGACCCCCGTACCCAGGCCTATCATGCCCGAAAGATGTGCGAGGGCATGGCCCGGCGGCAGGCTACCCGGGCCACCAAGCGCCAGGTGACCCGGGACGTGGACGTCTACCGGGCGTTGTGCCGGGTATTGACATAGAGGCCTCCCACGAATACCCCACACAGCATCCTTTTGAAGCTATGGCGTGTATCGGTGGTGGGCCCGCTGACGGTTCATCCCCGCGCGTGTGGGGAATACCAGCCGGTAAGCGGCCCTACCCCCGAGCCGCACGGTTCATCCCCGCGCGTGTGGGGAATACGAGGAGATGGCTAAGCCACATTAGGGCCCGCCGGTTCATCCCCGCGCGTGTGGGGAATACGCCTCCGCCTGCATTTGTTGCTGGAAAGTCTCAGGTTCATCCCCGCGCGTGTGGGGAATACAAGCGAGCGATGGGAAACTCCGGCAACCATCCCGGTTCATCCCCGCGCGTGTGGGGAATACAAGCGCAGCCGATGGTTGAATAAAGCGCTGAGCGGTTCATCCCCGCGCGTGTGGGGAATACCACTGCGTAGGGAACTTGACATGAACCCTGCCCGGTTCATCCCCGCGCGTGTGGGGAATACGCAATCACAGGCGAAAATGACCCGTCCCTACAACGGTTCATCCCCGCGCGTGTGGGGAATACGTTTAGGTGCTCCTGGTGCTCCTCCTCGAGCGCGGTTCATCCCCGCGCGTGTGGGGAATACGTTTAGGTGCTCCTGGTGCTCCTCCTCGAGCGCGGTTCATCCCCGCGCGTGTGGGGAATACGTTTAGGTGCTCCTGGTGCTCCTCCTCGAGCGCGGTTCATCCCCGCGCGTGTGGGGAATACACCATCAGCATCACGGTAGACGGCACTTCTGCCGGTTCATCCCCGCGCGTGTGGGGAATACAAACGACGCGCACCCAATTCCCGGGGCTGCGGCGGTTCATCCCCGCGCGTGTGGGGAATACAAGAGTTTGAACCCCTCCTCGCGGTCAACCACCGGTTCATCCCCGCGCGTGTGGGGAATACATCATCTGGGGCAGATGCCAGCACGCCTAAGACGGTTCATCCCCGCGCGTGTGGGGAATACGGCCCACCTGTAACTACCAGAGGCTCTTCGGGCGGTTCATCCCCGCGCGTGTGGGGAATACCACACAGGAGGAAGGAGAGAATGAAAACGGAACGGTTCATCCCCGCGCGTGTGGGGAATACCACACAGGAGGAAGGAGAGAATGAAAACGGAACGGTTCATCCCCGCGCGTGTGGGGAATACGGCCAGCGGGAAGCTATGTTTGCCACAGAACGCGGTTCATCCCCGCGCGTGTGGGGAATACACCCGAACCTGCCCGCATCCCGGCAGACAGGAGCGGTTCATCCCCGCGCGTGTGGGGAATACCCACAGGTTCGACAACCAGCCCCAGGTCTCGACGGTTCATCCCCGCGCGTGTGGGGAATACCGGTTCACCGCCGCAGCCCTGGGCTTGAGCCGCGGTTCATCCCCGCGCGTGTGGGGAATACCAGGTATCCCACATCGAAGCGCTGGCTCGAGGCGGTTCATCCCCGCGCGTGTGGGGAATACGTCGCGCTCAACGACAACGGTGGGGTATATACCCGGTTCATCCCCGCGCGTGTGGGGAATACTACTCTTCCGCTTTCCCAAACTGTGGTTTGCCGGTTCATCCCCGCGCGTGTGGGGAATACGCAGGCCAGTTATCGGCTCTGGCTGTGCCTCCCGGTTCATCCCCGCGCGTGTGGGGAATACAAGGCGATATTCAAAGGTAGCGTGTGGGCTGCCGGTTCATCCCCGCGCGTGTGGGGAATACCAGTACGCCCTGTTCGCCGCTCGCTCGGTATCCGGTTCATCCCCGCGCGTGTGGGGAATACATTCACCACATCTTGCATCGCTTCTCGCTGGGCGGTTCATCCCCGCGCGTGTGGGGAATACATCGCTCGGAATCCATATCCATGTGTTTCCCCCGGTTCATCCCCGCGCGTGTGGGGAATACCGCTACCGTCTGGGCTGAAAGTCCCAACGGCACGGTTCATCCCCGCGCGTGTGGGGAATACTGACGTGTTCGACGACAGCATGATTGTCGAACCGGTTCATCCCCGCGCGTGTGGGGAATACCTGGGGCCCGGCCGGCCCGGCTCGCGGTACTGCGGTTCATCCCCGCGCGTGTGGGGAATACGCCACCTCAACAATCTGCCGGAGCGTCCATGGACGGTTCATCCCCGCGCGTGTGGGGAATACTGGTCGCCCCGCACCAGGGGCAGCGGCCAGCGCGGTTCATCCCCGCGCGTGTGGGGAATACGGTTTCATGGCTGCACCTCCTGATTAAGCAGGCGGTTCATCCCCGCGCGTGTGGGGAATACCCAGACCGCCCGCAAGCCCGGCCAGCCCCACTCGGTTCATCCCCGCGCGTGTGGGGAATACTGTTACGCTTCAGCATGAAATAAACCAGGTGCCGGTTCATCCCCGCGCGTGTGGGGAATACGCTGCTCAGTCGGCTGCACCTATTATCACGTCTCGGTTCATCCCCGCGCGTGTGGGGAATACCCCTCGGACGGCTTTTCACGGCGTAGCACCCACCCGGTTCATCCCCGCGCGTGTGGGGAATACACACACCACCACCACGGGTTGTGACGCGCTCACGGTTCATCCCCGCGCGTGTGGGGAATACACCACCATAGCAATACACCCCCACTCCACGTGCGGTTCATCCCCGCGCGTGTGGGGAATACGCGCTGAAGCGTGCTAGGCAAACGCGCGTGGACGGTTCATCCCCGCGCGTGTGGGGAATACCTTGCTCGCTCCTCGAGGGCCTGCCATTCCTCCGGTTCATCCCCGCGCGTGTGGGGAATACGCAGCGGGCGGGCCGCCTTCGCCTGGCGACGCGGTTCATCCCCGCGCGTGTGGGGAATACTGGGGATTGCGGAAAGGAAAGCGCCGCCCCTCCGGTTCATCCCCGCGCGTGTGGGGAATACGTGGTCAGGCTTCCCTCGGCTTTGAGGTCGCCCGGTTCATCCCCGCGCGTGTGGGGAATACGTGCGGGGGGTGGGGCGAAACCCCTGAGGAGGGCGGTTCATCCCCGCGCGTGTGGGGAATACGTAGCCTGCGGGTGCTCTGGGCCTGCGGACTACGGTTCATCCCCGCGCGTGTGGGGAATACAGCAGCTTTCCAGGCCGCCGTTATCCGGCGGCCGGTTCATCCCCGCGCGTGTGGGGAATACGCTTCCAAAATGGTGCGCTGCACGCTGCCGGGCGGTTCATCCCCGCGCGTGTGGGGAATACGCTCCTTCCACTCCTCAAGGTAAGTGGTCAGGCGGTTCATCCCCGCGCGTGTGGGGAATACTGCACAAAGCCCTGACTACCGTTGCCAACGAGCGGTTCATCCCCGCGCGTGTGGGGAATACGGTTATTGGGGGTATCACAGCGCTTACAGTCGCGGTTCATCCCCGCGCGTGTGGGGAATACTGATTCGTTCAAAGGCTTCTTGCATGGTCTCTCCGGTTCATCCCCGCGCGTGTGGGGAATACAGCCGCGATCGAGCGACCAGATCCTCAGCTCGCGGTTCATCCCCGCGCGTGTGGGGAATACGTAACCGGGCCTATTTTCGCCACGCTCGGTCTTCGGTTCATCCCCGCGCGTGTGGGGAATACCACCTCAGCAGCCACTGCTGTTACGCTCAGGCCGGTTCATCCCCGCGCGTGTGGGGAATACGTGGATGCACTAGCTAAGGTGGAGAAAGACCTCGGTTCATCCCCGCGCGTGTGGGGAATACGCCTCTACAGCCACTAAAAAGCGCATTACGCCGGTTCATCCCCGCGCGTGTGGGGAATACTTGGCTTGGGGCCGGTGGTGCACCTTGCCGGCCGGTTC
>NZ_QWKY01000133.1 GCF_003574035.1 Meiothermus hypogaeus
CCCCCAACCCTGCCCCCTCCCCCTACAGGCCGCACCCTCTACGTTTCGCCCAGTGGCAACGATAGCAACGATGGGCTGAGCGAAACCCGCGCTTTCCGCACCCTGCAACGGGCCTCCAACCAGACCCAGCCGGGAGATCTGGTGCTGGTGATGAATGGGGAGTACACCAATTCCACTTACAACAGCATTATTCTCAATATTAAGCGCTCGGGCACGGCTAACCAGTGGATTATCTACCGGGCCTATCCGGGGCATCGGCCCAAGATCAAACTCGAGGCCAACTGGGTCGGCATCTTGCTGGAGGGCGTCTCTTATGTGGCCATCGAAGGGTTCGACATAGAAGGCAATGCAGCCAGTGTGAGCCTCGAGTACGCCCGCTCCCAGATGAATGTGCTGGATAACCCGGTCACTGCCGGTAGTTGCCTGGGTATTGGTCCCCGTTACCAGCAGCCCGATCTGCGCTCGCACCATATCGTCGTGCGCAACAACCGGGTGCTGCGCTGCCCGGGAGGTGGCATATATAGCGTGCAGGCCGATTATCTGTATATCGAAAACAACGTTGTGGCCGAGAATGGCTTCTATTCCCCGCTGAATAAAAGTGGCATCTCGACCTACCAGAACTGGAATTCCGATAGCTCCACCGATTTCAAGATCTTCATCCGGGGCAACATTGTCTACAAAAACGAGAACCGGATTCCCTTCTACTATTCCAACCCCGATCCGGCCAAACGGGTCATCTCCGACGGCAATGGGATTATTGTGGACGATGGCCGCAACACTCAAAACTACGGCACCAACCCTGGCGTACCCTACCGGGGCCGCATCCTGATCGAGAATAACCTGATCTTCGACAACGGGGGACGGGGGGTTAATATTTTCTATTCCGACAACGTAGTGGTGCGCAACAATACCCTCTATGCCAACGCCCGTACCCCCGACATCTGCTGTGATCTATCGGCGTATTTTTCGGGAAATGTGGGGTTTTACAACAATGTGGTCTATGCTCGTTCCGACCGGGCAGCCACAGCGGTTTATAGCGTAACGAACTTCGTGTTCAGCAGAAACCTGTATTTTGCTGCTAACAGTTTCCCCAATCGAAGCTCTACCGACCTGCTAGGCGACCCACAGTTCATCAACCCCAGCACCGACCCAGGTAGTGCCAACTTCAGGCTCAGGGCCGGCAGCCCTGCTTTGGGCCAGGGCCTGCCCGAGCAATGCGCCAGTACCGACCTGGAAGGCAAACCTCGAGCCAACCCCTGCACCCTGGGCGCTCACGAGTGACCCAGAAGGAAGATGGTTAGGCCTGACCCGCTGCATCCTTAGCTGCATCTATACAGGAGACACCCGACCCCGCCAGTCTCCAGTTTCCTTCAGGGCTGAGTTTCTTCGGATTCAGTTTCCAGCTCACCTTCCTCGGGGTTCTTCTTCATAATCTCCCGCAGCACTGTGGTAGCGTAGGCCCCTTTAGGCAGAAAAAAGCTTACCCAGAGCCCTTCTGAGGTCTCTTCCACGCTGGATTCAGTTAGGGGAAAGCGAATCAGGCGGCGATCCCCCCGGCGCGAGGCAAAATGGTGGCGCTCCAGATCATATCTCTGCAAAATCTGGTCTTCGAGGACCCGGGCTTCCCCCTCGGCTTCCCGATACTTTTTGCCGTACAAAGGCCCGGTGGCGCTAATTTCGAAGCGCTGGGCCCGGGGGGTTTCCAGCACCGCCTCGCGAACCACAAACTCCCCACCGGTATCGTGCTTTTTGGCCACATCCCCCTCGATGACCTGGTCGAACAGCCCCCTTTCCATGCGCAGGGCCAGCCAGTCGTTGAATAAGAGGCTTTGCAGGCTCGAGACCAGCAGCTTTTTGAGCCAGGTAGGGCTGTGTATCTTGCCTTTTTTGACCAGTTCGTAGCCCTTGACGGGGTTCAAGCCGCCAATACCAAACCGCTGGGGGCCATAGTAGTTGGGCACCCCCCGGCGCTCGAGTTCGTGAAAAACAGCCTCGACCAGCTCTTTGGACAAGCGGGAAGCCTCGCTGCTTGGCCGAATCAGGATACGGAAGCGGTTACCCCGCAGGTGGCCAGTTTTGAGCTTGTGGGGGTGCAGACCCCGCTCCAATACCCGTACCCCGGGGAGTTCAGACAAACTTTCCAGGCGCTCTTCGTGGCGAGCCGGAATACTAAACCATTGTCGGGTCAGGGCGTGCTTATCCTTCAGGCCCGCTACCCCGATATGGGCCTCGTTGATGTGCAGCCGGTCACGCAAAAACTCGAATACGTCCCGGGTGGTCAGGCCCTCTTTTTCGATCAGTACCAGCAGGTGTTCTCCCTGGCCCGAGGGGCTATAGGCCGGCACTTCATCGACCTGAAAATCCCTGGCTTGGTGGCGAATCACCCCGTCCATCCCAGGCAAATCCGGGGTGAGGTAAGGGTAGACATCAAAATCAAAGCGGAGATTGGGAAAAGAAGTCATACCCTATAGCATATAAGGGTGGATTCAGTAGATGCAGACCTGCTAGAAGCCCAGTTCGCCAACCATCTAACCCGCATGGTGCCGGAGGGCAGCCTGGTAGCGGCAGTATCGGGCGGCGGCGATTCGGTTGCATTGTTGCTCTTACTCACGTCAACCCCCCGCAAGGTGGTGGTGGCCCACCTCGATCACGCCTTGCGCGAGGGTTCGGCAGCTGACGCCTTGTGGGTTAAGTCGCTGGCCGAGCGCCTGGGCTATCCTTTCGAGTCGGAACAACTCGATGTCGCCCGGATTGCCGGCGAACGCGGGGAAAATCTGGAGGCCACCGCCCGGGAATTGCGCTATGGTTTTCTGGCCAAAGTAGCCAAAAAGCACCAGGCCCAGGCCATCCTGACCGCCCACACCGAAGACGACCAGGCCGAAACGGTATTGTTACAACTATTGCAAGGTACAGGGCGGGGCCTGGGGATGCGCCCCAAGCGGGGCAAGGTGGTGCGTCCGTTGCTCGAGGTCAGCCGCAGCACCCTGCGAGCCTACCTGCGCAGCAAAAACCAGGACTGGCTCGACGACATCACCAACGCCGACACCTCGATGGATCGCAATTTTCTGCGGCATGAGATTATTCCCAGGCTCAAAGATCGCTTTCCCCAAACCAATGCCTCCCTGGCCCGTTTTGCAGCCATCTCCCAGGTAGACGATGAGGCCCTCGACCCTCTGGCCGAACAAATACTGCTGCGGGACGGGCGCTGGCCCTGCCCCGCCTATCGCATTGCCCCCCTGGCCCAGGCCCCGGCTGGACTCCGGCGCCGGGCCTTGCGGCAGATGATCGAGCAAATAAGGCTGCGGCCTGAGGCTACCTGGATTACCCAGCTCGAGCGTGCCTTGCAGGGCGAGGCCTTTACCCTCCCCGAAGGCTGGCAGGTTCGTCGTCGCGATGGGACCTTGTTCCTGATTCCGCCCATAGTGGACACTTTTCCGCCCTGGCGGGGCTCGAGGCTGCCCAAGCCGGGCGACCAGATCGACCTGCCGGAAGGCCGGGTTCGGCTGGTGGACTTTTTTACCCAACACAGTGTCCCCCCCGAGCTCAAGCAGGTTTGGCCGGTGCGGGCCACGGGCGACGTCGTGCAGGAAGTCTGGAACCTGTGGCCCGAGTCGGACGACCTCGAGCACATGCGCACCGCCCTCGAGCAAGCCAGGCTGGCACGCGACGGTGGTGAAGTACCTATTGGGGCGGTGGTAGTCTGGGACGGCACTGAACTGGCCTCAGCCCACAACCAGGTGGAGCAAAGCCGGGACGCCACTGCCCACGCCGAGCTATTGGCCTTGCAGAAAGCCCTGCTCAAGAAGCAAGCCAAGGTGCTGCCTGGAGCCACCGTCTATGTCACCTTGGAGCCCTGCCCTATGTGTTTTGGTGCGCTGATGGAGGCCCAGGTTCGGCGGGTAGTCTACGCTGTAGAGAACCTCAAAGCCGGAGCCGTAACGGTTCATCGCATGAAGCCGCCCTTTGAGTGGGAAGGTGGTTGGCTCGAGCGCGAGTCGGCAAAGCTCTTGAGGGACTTTTTTGCGCACAAACGTGCCTCTTAATGAGTCCCTCGGCGAACCAACAACATCCCTGACAAAACGCCCCGTGACTTTACAACCAAGTTGTGCTAAAGTCTCTATTCGGCTGCACCGCGGCAGCCGGATTAGCATAAGTGGAGGGGTGCCGGAGTGGTTGAACGGGCCGGTCTCGAAAACCGGTATAGGGGGTTCCCCCTATCGAGGGTTCGAATCCCTCCTCCTCCGCCAGAAACACCCGGTCAGGGCACACATGCAGAGTCAGGGCACAAACTGCCCTAGCCTGGTGCCTGAACGTTCCCTAGCGGTTCAGCGTTCACCCTCAGCAGGCCCGATTGGGTATAACTTATTACTAATGGATACCATTTTGCGCGAAGTTACCACCGAAGAGGTGCGCATCCTCCTCGAGCAGTTAGGGGCCAACGCCGAACAGGTTAAGGAAGACCTGTTCAATCTGGAATTTCCCAACGGCTTGCGCGGGCACCTCATTACCTACGGCGAGCCACACGTGAGCAGCCTGCAATTGCGGGCCGGGTTCTCGGGTTTTGATCGGGTGGAACCGCGCCACCTGCTCAACTGGAACCGCCGCTACCGTTTCACCAAGTCGTATCTGGATGCCGACAACGATCCGGTCATCGAGAGCGACCTCCGCCTCGAGGGCGTCACCCCCGAGGCCATCCACGCCTTTATACGTGATTTCGGCGACCAGGTCACGCTGTTTTTCTCCTACATGCGCATGATTGATGCCAATCTGGTGGAATAATTCTGCGCCACACTCAGCCCACCCAAAAACCTAATTCGCCTCCGAGCAACTTGTATTTGGTCAGCACCCGCCTGAGGGTTTCTAAGTATCTCCACATCAGATTTTTACCTCTACAGCCCCCAGTAGACCTAAGGCATGCAAAAGGGCTTGCTTGAGTTGCGAGAGGCAAGCGTAATGACGGCGGGGCAGGAGGAAGGCTTTGAGCTTTT
>NZ_QWKY01000134.1 GCF_003574035.1 Meiothermus hypogaeus
CGGTATCGCCCTCCGCTACGCGGATAACTTCCAAGGGGCGGTATCGCCCTCCGCTACGCGGATAACTTCCAAGGGGCGGTATCGCCCTCCGCTACGCGGATAACTTCGGTCGGGTTAGTTCGTCACCAAACGGTGACGAACTAACCGAATCTGGCATTATAGTTTCGGGAGTGAATGCGCTTTTGACGTCAACCGCTCGTTGCTTTCGGCCTTGGGCTTTGAGCTTTCGACAACCCCTGCAAGAGGCCTATGCAAGAGGCCTAGCCGAACCTTACCACGCCGGTATCCAGGTCGTAGTGGGCCCCGACCACCCAGACCCGCCCTTCCTCCAACGCTGAAGCAATCAGGGGGTCTGCACCAGGTGGCGCACGGTGTAGCGAATGTTTGCCTGGATGGCAAAATCGAGCATGTCGGGGGTTACCGGATAATCGTCGAAGGCCGGGCGGATCAGGTTGACCAGCGACTGAAGGGCATCGGGAGCTCGCTGGTGGTTTTGCAGGGCTTCCAGTGTGGCTTTTACGGCTCCACAGCGCTCGTGGCCCATCACCGCCACCAGCGGAACGCGCAGATATTCGATACTGAACGCGATGCTGCCCAGCGCGGCGCGGTCGAGCGCGTGGCCTGCGGTGCGTACTACAAATAAATCGCCCAACCCCCGGTCAAAAATAATCTCGGGGGCTTCCCTCGAGTCCGAGCAGGCAAAAATGGTGGCAAAGGGGTGTTGTGCGTGGGCTATCTGGTGGCGGCGCTACAAGCCCTCGTTGGGGTGGTGCAGGCGTTCCTCCAGAAAGCGCTGGTTGCCTTCCTTGAGCCGTCTGAGGGCATCTTCCCAGGGTTTGAGCGTCGTTGACATGGACGCCTCCTGACCCCATTTATAACCTGATCTGTCAGTCAATTGTCCGCTAATTTTCATACCGCAGCTGATGCGTTAGCCTGTAGCGCATGGTAGTCGTTGGCAGTACCAACCCAGCCAAACTCGAGCCCGTTCGCCTGGTGTTTGCAGAGCTTTTCCCTGAGCTGGAAATTCGCGGTGTGGATGTACCCAGTGGGGTGCGCGAACAACCCGTCGGCTACGAAGAAACGGTCTTGGGGGCCGAAAACCGCGCTCGAGCGGCCCTGGCTCAGCCTGGCGCAAGCTGGGGATTGGGGCTGGAAGCTGGAGTGGAATTCAACACCTACGGGAGCTGGCTTTTCAATATTGCAGTGTTACTGCGTGCCGACGGGCGCAGGGGGATGGCCCGGGGGGGCTCGGTTTTGCTGCCGCCGGTGGTGGGGGAGCGGCTGCGTGGGGGGCAGGAATTGGGACTGGTGATGGACGACCTGATGGGCCAAAAGGGTACCAAGAGGGGCAGTGGAGCAGTGGGCATCCTGACCCTTTCCCGCATCGAACGGGTGGAGTTCTGGCGGCACACCATAGAGCTGGCCATGCCCCCCTTTTTGCGCCCGGAACTCTATCCGCTAGAGTAGAAAGGTGGAGTGGCAAAAAGGCAAGTACACCATCAGCACCGATTTTGCCAGGCTTGACCTGGCCCTAATGCATCACCATCTTTCCCACGAGGCGTACTGGTCGCCGGGGATTCCCCTGGAAGTGGTGGCCAGAGCCTTCCAGAACTCGCTGGCTTTTGGAATTTACCAGAGCGAGGAACAGGTAGGCTGGGCGCGGCTGGTTACCGACCGGGCCACTTTTGCCTATCTGGCCGATGTGTACATTCTGGAAGCCCACCGGGGGGCTGGGCTGGGCAAGTGGCTGATGGAAGTGATCCTGGCCCACCCCGAACTCCAGGGCTTGCGACGCTGGATGCTGGCTACCCGCGACGCCCACAGCCTGTATGCCCGCTTTGGCTTCCGGCCACTGGCGGTTCCTGAGCGCTTCATGGAGCGGCATTTTCCCGATGTGTACAAAAAATCGGTATGATGGCTGGCTAGAGGTTGGCCGATGATTGTGGTAAAGGTAGGGGGTTCGGAAGGCATCAACTACGAGGCCGTAGCCAAGGACGCAGCGCAGCTCTGGAAAGCAGGCCAGAGGCTGATTCTTGTCCACGGCGGCAGCAGCGAGACCAACAAAATCGCCGAGGCGCTGGGTCACCCGCCGCAGTTTTTGACCCACCCGGGCGGCCTGACCAGCCGCCTCACCGACCGCAAGACCCTGGAAATTTTCGAGATGGTTTACTGCGGCCTGGTCAATAAGCGCATCGTAGAGCTGTTGCAGCGGGAGGGCGTGAATGCAGTGGGCCTCAGCGGGCTCGATGGCCGCATCTTCGAGGGCAAGCGCAAGGAGGCGGTCAAGTACCTCGAGAACGGCAAAATCAAGATTCACCGGGGCGACTACACAGGTTCGGTGGAAAAGGTGAACACCGCCTTGCTAAGCCTGCTCCTGGAGGCGGGCTATCTGCCGGTGCTCACCCCGCCAGCGGTGTCCTACCAGGGCGAGGCCATCAACACCGACGGCGACACGGCAGCGGCCATGCTGGCTACGGCGTTCAAAGCCGAAGCCTTGCTGCTTTTATCCAACATTCCCGGCCTGCTGGCCAACTTTCCGGATGAGTCGAGTCTGATCCGCGAAATTCCCGCGGCCCGGGTGAACGACCCGCAGTACATGAGCGTAGCCCAGGGGCGCATGAAGAAAAAAGTGATGGGTGCAGTGGAGGCGGTACAGGGTGGGGTGGGCCGGGTGGTCTTTGGTGATGCCCGAATCGAAAATCCGATTTCAGCTGCCCTGGCGGGGGCCGGTACGGTGGTGCGGTAGACTTCGAACCTGCGTGCTCAACCGTTAATAAAGACTCCCACACCGCTCGGGGGGTGGGGTTGTGATCTGGGTCAGCGGCCCGGTTGAGGTTAGGTAAAATCGCAGCATTATGGACAAGCTCATCTCCCGGCGCGACCTCGAGTTCCTGCTGTACGAAGTGCTGGAGGTCGAGGCCCTGACCCAGCGTGAACGCTACCGCGACCACAGCCGCCAGACCTTCAAGGACATCTTGGATGTGGCTTACAAGATTGCCACCGAACACTTCGCCTCCCACAACAAGAAAAACGACCAGCAAGAGCCGTACTTCGATGGCGAAAAAGTGCATACCAACCCCGAGGTCAAAGCGGCCCTCGAGGCCTACCGCCAGGCGGGCCTGTTTGCCGCAACCCACGACTACGAGCTGGGCGGCATCCAACTGCCCTACGTGATCTCCACGGCTTACGGAGCTTTTTTTAAGGCGGCCAACATTGCCACCGCCAGCTTTGCCTTGCTGACGGCGGGCAACGCCAACGTGCTGCGCAAGTACGGTTCGCCCTCCCAACAGAAAAAATACCTGCTGCCCCAACTGGAGGGCCGCTTCTTTGGCACCATGTGCCTCTCCGAGCCCCACGCCGGTTCTTCGCTGACCGATATCCTGACCCGCGCCGAACCCCAGCCCGACGGCACCTACCGGCTCAACGGCTCCAAGATGTGGATTTCCGGAGGCGACCACGAGGTTTCGGAGAACATCGTGCACCTGGTGCTGGCCAAAATTCCCGGGGGGCCTCCAGGGGTTAAGGGGATCTCGCTCTTCATCGTGCCCAAATACCTGGTGAACGACGACGGTAGCCTGGGGCCGCGCAACGGGGTCAAGATGGCCGGTCTCAACCATAAGATGGGCTATAGGGGCATTCCCAACTGTTTGCTCAGCCTCGAGGATGCGGTGGGTGAGCTGGTGGGTGCACCGCACCAGGGCCTCTCCTATATGTTCACCATGATGAACGAGGCCCGCATTGGGGTGGGCATGGGGGCCATGGCGCTGGCCTACACAGGTTACTTGCACGCGCTGGAATATGCCCAGGAGCGTACCCAGGGCCGCCGTCTGCACGACAAAAACCCGGCCAGCCCGGCCGTGCCCATCATCCAGCACCCCGACGTGCGGCGCATGTTGCTGGCGCAAAAAGCCTACGCCGAAGGCTCGTTGCACCTGTGCTTGTACGCGGCCCGGCTGGTAGATGAAGAACGCACTGCCCCCACTCCAGAAGCCGCCCAACAGGCGCACCTGCTGCTGGAGGTGCTGACCCCGGTGGTCAAAGGTTGGGTGAGCGAGCTTGGAATTAAAGCCAACGAGCTGGCCATCCAAGTACACGGGGGCTATGGCTACACCCGCGACTACAACGTTGAGCAGTTCTACCGTGACAACCGCCTGAACGCCATCCATGAGGGCACCAACGGCATCCAGGCCCTCGACCTGCTAGCCCGCAAGGTGGGGATGGAGGGTGGGGCGGGCTTTCGGCTGTGGGCAGGGGCCATTGAAGAGACCATCCGGGCCTGCCAGGTGCACAGCAGCCTGTGCGGGTATGCGCGCGAGCTCGAGCAAGCGCTCAAGACCACCACCGAAGTCACCCAGCATTTGTTGAACAAAGCGGCCCAGGGCGAAGTAGAGCGGGCCTTTGCCAACGCATTTGCCTATCTGGAGCTTTTTGGTACCGTGACCCTGGCCTGGCTGTGGCTGCAACAGGCGCAGAAGTCGATAGGGAAGGAAGGGGCTTTTTACCGGGGGAAGCTGGAAGCTGCCCGCTACTTCTACCACTACGAACTCGACAAGGTGCCCCTGCTGGCGGCCCGGCTTCAGCGGTTGGACGATACTTTTGTGTGTCCAGAACAAGACTGGCTGGTAGAAAGCTGATTCAATTCTGGCCCGTGAGGTTATTGCTGGCTGTACCGCTTTCGTTCGCATCGGACTAATACCGGATTCAAAAAGACAGTTTACAAAACCAAAAACACCAGAGGCTGTCTTTTTGAATCCTAGAGCACACCCCTCCCTTGAGTACCGGCGTTAGCCGGGGGCCGATGGCCCTTCACTGTCGGTCGGCGAAGAGAGCGTCTCCCTTCCAAGGGGCGGTATCGCCCTCCGCTACGCGGATAACTTCCAAGGGGCGGTATCGCCCTCCGCTACGCGGATAACTTC
>NZ_QWKY01000135.1 GCF_003574035.1 Meiothermus hypogaeus
GACCCCTACAACCCCACCCCTTGCACCTGCCTCAGCCCAGCCCGCCAGTACGGCACCATCAGCCCAACCCCCCAGCGTACCGGCTTCCCCACGTGGTACGGCTTCTGTGCCCAGTGCGCCGGCAGGGCAGCGCAAGCTGATTCCGGCTGCACCGAGTGTGCGCCGGCTGGCTCGAGAAATGGGGGTCAATCTGCTGGATGTGGTGGGTAGCGGCCCCGCCTACCGCATCTCCGAAAGCGACGTAAAGCGGTTCGCGACCGGTGAGGTTGCCCCTGCGCCCACCACTTCTGCCCCTGTGCCTGCAATGCCCTTGCCCGACTTCAGCAAGTTTGGTCCGGTACGCCGCGAGGCCATGTCGGGGATTCGCCGGGCCACCGTGCGCAGCATGGCCCAGGCCTGGAGCACCATCCCGATGGTAACCCAGTTCGACAAGGCCGACATCACCGAGATGGAGGCCCTGCGCAAGAAGATGGGTCCCAGGGCGGAAAAGCGGGGCGCTAAAGTCACCATGACCGCAATCCTGCTCAAGATTGCGGCAGCGGCCCTCAAGCAGTTTCCCAAGTTCAACGCTTCCATAGATACTGCTTCCAACGAGGTCATTTTCAAGGAGTACATCCATATTGGTGTGGCTGTCGATACCCCCACGGGCTTGCTGGTGCCGGTGGTGCGCGATGTGGACAAGAAGGGGGTAATCACCCTGGCTGCCGAGCTGGGCGAGATTGCCGCTAAGGCTCGAGACCGCAAGCTAACCCCGGAAGAGATGCAAGGGGCCTCGTTTACCATCTCCAATCTGGGCGGCATCGGCGGGACGGGATTCACCCCAATCGTCAACTGGCCCGAGGTGGCCATCATGGGGGTTTCGCGCAGTAGCATGGAGCCGGTGTGGAACGCCGAGAAAGGCACTTTTGAGCCGCGCAACATCATGCCCTTCTCGCTCTCCTACGACCACCGCCTGATTGACGGCGCCGATGCAGCCCGCTTCTGCCGCTTTGTGGCCGAGATGCTGGAAGACCCTTTCTTGCTGGGGTTTGAGGGTTAGGTAAGGTCGGCGCGGCTGTTTGGGTTGCCCTGCGAGGCGTGGGGGCTGGCCTGTTTGGCTCTTGCTGTGGTCTGGGTTTTTGTCTGACCCAGACCGGCCCAGCCTGTGGGCGAGCAGAGGGGCCACGTGTTCATACCAGATTTGGTTGATTCGTTACCGTTCGGTAACGAATCAACAGGGCCGAAGTTATCCGCGTAGCGGAGGGCGATATCGCCCCTTGGAAGGGAGACGCTTTCGTCGCCGACCGTTCGGGAGGGGCGTGCTCCAGGATTCAAAAGACAACCTATGGGTTTTTGCTTTTGTAAACTGTCTTTTTGAATCCGGTATAACAACGAGAACCCCGAGCTGTATAGAAATGCGAAAAACGTGTAAATTGTTTCTTTGGGAAGCGAGGCTTAGGGCATGAGAGAGCGCGCAGTGTTGGTACTCGAGGATGGCACTACCTACCACGGCTTTGCCTTTGGGCACCGGGGCAAGAATGTGGGGGAGGTGGTCTTCAACACCGCCCAAACCGGCTACCAGGAAATCCTGACCGACCCCAGCTACAACGGCCAGATTGTGGTGATGACCTATCCCCACCAGGGCAACTACGGGGTGAACGTGTTCGACATGGAAAGCAACCGGCCCTGGGTGCGGGGTTTTGTGGCCCGGGAGTTCAGCAAGTACACTGCCGGGCCCCGCGCCCAGCAGAGCCTGGAAGAGTTCATGCGCGAGACCGGGGTGATCGGCCTGGAAGGCATAGATACCCGCGCCCTGGTTAGAAAAATCCGCGAGGGGGGGGTGATGAAGGGGGTGATTGCCCACGCCACTCATTTTGGTTCGCCCAGCTACCGCTTCACCCCCGAAGACCTGGCCGCCCTGCGCGAAGAAGCCCGAAAATGGACCGATATTGACGGGCGCGATATGACCCCCGAGGTTTCCACCCCGCTGCCGTATCAGTTCCCCACCTTCAAGGGGCAGCGGCGGGTGGTGGTGATGGACTTTGGTATCAAGCACGCCCAGATGCGCTACATGGCCGAGCTGGGCTTCGAGCTGATAGTGGTGCCGGGCAAAACCAGCCCCGCGCAAATTATGGCTCTGGAGCCGCACGGCCTCTTCGTGTCCAATGGTCCCGGCGACCCCAGCATGCCCCGCTACGCCCACGAGACCCTTTGGAAGCTGATGGGCCTGTTGCCTACCTTTGGCATCTGCCTGGGCCACCAACTGCTCGGCCTTGCGGCGGGTGGACGCACCTTCAAGCTCAAGTTTGGGCATCGGGGGGCCAACCACCCGGTCAAGAACCTGCTCACCGGCAAAATCGAGATTACCAGCCAGAACCATGGCTACGCGGTAGACCCCGACTCTCTCAAAGACTTCAAGCCCACCCACATCAACCTCAACGACGGTACCCTGGAAGGCATGGCCCACCTGCGCTACCCGGTGTTCAGCGTGCAGTACCACCCCGAGGCCTGCCCCGGCCCGCACGACTCGATTTACCTGTTCCACCGGTTCTTAGAGGAAGTAGACGCCTTCAACGGCCTGACGGGTACACCAGTAGAGAAGCAGCGCGTGGGTGGGCTGGGGATTTAGCCTAGCGTATCAACTCGATCAGCTCGCTGCTCTGCCCGCCAAAGGTGCCCTCGCTGACCTGCTTGACCACACCTACCCCTTCGGCAAACCAGTAAGTGGCTTTGCCACCAAAGCCAATGCCAAACTCGCCGCGGAAGCTGGCCTCGACCCGTAAAGCCTCGAAGCGGCCGGCGGGTACGCTGATGGTTTCTTTGGCTACGATGCGGTTCTCGACCTCGAGAAAACCCGCTAGGTCGAAAACCGCAATGCGGCCCTTTAGCTCGTAGCGGTAGATCCAGCGTCCGCCGACCCGCCAGGTCTCGTTGCTGGGAATGATTACGCCGATGAGTTTGGTCATGCGCACGCTGCCGCCCGGAATGGGTAGGTCGCCCTCGGGTAGGGTGCGCAAGCCCTGGGGGGTGCATGTCCACTGGGTGGTCTCGGTGCGAGAGGCAAAGCGACGCTGCTCGAGGAGCGCGCCCGGCCCGGTTGGGATAAAAGTCTGGATGTAGACCTGATTATCGTTCAGATTCCGGTAGCGCCAGCGCAGGTCGGGGTCGGTGGGGTAGAACGCGCTGGAACAAACATTGCCCAGGGCCAGGCTACCCAGCCACATCACCAGCCAGATGCTCCAGGCTTTCATGCGCTCAGTGTGGGCAATGGACTCAGGGGGAATGTGGGGCCACCCAACAAAGCCGCCGTTTGCTAAAGAAAAGGTTATGAAGTGTTAAAAATGGGTTGCTGGAGAGACTCAAGGGGCCAGAAGATGTCTGCTAATCATGATTTTTGACATGATGCTTTAGGAACCGCGCTCGAGGCTCGCTGTTACAGACGTTGCTTTAGACTCGACTTTTGATGGCCAGCCCTTACAATACGCCAATGGGTTATACCACTCAGACACAGGTATGGAAACCGCACCCCAGCGGCCCTGGTCACACCGTGGTGGGCGAGGTGTTGGTTTACGAAGATTTGCGCAGCCCCCAATTGGGCAACAAGCGCGATATTCTGATCTACCTGCCGCCATCCTATCGCACAAGCGACCGCCATTACCCCGTGCTCTACATGCACGACGGGCAGAACATCTTCGATGAGGCCACCAGCTACGTGGGCGAGTGGCAGGTAGACGAGAGCATGGAGAAGCTGTCCCAGGAGGGCATCGAGGCCATTGTGGTGGGTATCCCCAACATGGGAGTGGAGCGCCTCAACGAATACAGCCCCTTCCGCGACCCCAAGCACGGGGGCGGCAAAGGCGAGAAGTACCTCAAGTTCCTTATCGAGACCGTCAAACCCTTCATAGACGACGAGTTTCGTACCCTGCCGGGCCGCGACCACACCGGCGTGATGGGCTCTTCGATGGGTGGTTTTATCAGCCTGTGCGCGTATTACTATCACCCCGAGGTTTTTGGCATCGCAGGCGTGGTGAGCCCGGCGTTCTGGTTTGCCGACGGGGCCATTTACAGATTTGTGGAGAAAGCCCGCCAGGTGCCGGGGCGGCTCTACATGGACGTGGGTTTCCGCGAACTCACCCTTTCACACGTCAGCAGCCGCCGCTATCTGGAAGGGGTGCGCCGTATGCACCGCTTACTCCAGCAAAAAGGCTGGCAGCCCGGCCACGACTACCTTTACCTGGAGGACCCAGAGGGCGTGCATAATGAAGGCCACTGGGCGCGGCGATTCCCCGACATGATGCGGTTTTTGTTTGGCGGGGTTGCCCAGGACTGATACACAGTCGTAGAAATGTTCTTATACCAGATTCGGTTAGTTCGTCACCTTTGGTGACGAACTAACCCGACCGAAGTTATCCGCGTAGCGGAGGGCGATACCGCCCCTTGGAAGGGAGACGCTTTCTTCGCCGACCGACAGTGAAGGGCCATCGGCCCCCGGCTAGCGCCGGTACTCAA
>NZ_QWKY01000136.1 GCF_003574035.1 Meiothermus hypogaeus
CCCGAGCCCACCAACCCCGACGTAAACCAGCCCACCCCAACCCCCGTACCCGCCGGGCCGCAGGAGCGCCGGGTCAATGTGAGCTACACCCTGCCAGAGAATATTCCCAACGCAGTGGTGGTGATTACGGTGCAGGACGAGGTGTTGGTCAATACGGTATTTGAAGGGCCGGTGCAGCAGCCCTGGAGCTTTAGCCAGGAGATTGTGGTGCGCGGAACGGCGGTGCTGCGGGTGGTGGTCAACGGACAGCAGGTGCTGGAAAGCCCGCTATGAAAGGGGCCTGGGCCGAAGCGCTGGCCCGCAAGCATCTGCTGGCCAAAGGATACGTCCTGCTGGGGCAAAATAAGCGCACCCCCTTTGGTGAAATTGACCTCTGGATGCAGGATGGCCCCACCTACGTGGCTATCGAGGTCAAGCAGCGCCGCAGCAATGCGTTTGGGACGCCCCTCGAGGCCCTCACCCCCACCAAGTACGAGCGCATCTACAAATCTGTGCTTTACCTACTGGGCCGCGACGATGTGCCGGTACGGCTGGAAGCAGTCCTGGTCTACGGAACACCCCGGCAGTTTCGCCTCGAGCACCTGCCTTTAGAACCTTGAGCCGCAGTTGAAAGCTGCTTCCATATTGCCCCTGGGCGCATCGGCTATCCTGAAATGGATGTACAAGAACCTTCAGGCATTCATCCAAGACCTCGAGCGCCAGGGCGAACTCCTGCGCATCCAGGAACCAGTTTCCTGCGAACTGGAAATCACCGAAATCGCCGACCGCATGGTCAAAGCCGGAGGCCCGGCTTTGCTCTTCGAAAACGTACAAGGCCGCGATTTTCCGATCTTTATTGGGGGCTTTGGCACGGCAGAACGCACCGCGCGGGCCATGGGGGTAAAGCGCCTGGACGACCTGGCCGAGCGGGTCGCCAGTTTGATGAACCTGAACCCCGGCAAGGGCGGCCTCAAGGCGGCCTTTGCCCTGCTGCCCAAGCTGCGTGAGCTGAAGGGCTTTTTCCCCAAAAAAGTGCGCGGCGGCCCGGTGCAGGAGGTGGTCTGGCAGGGCGAGCAGGTAGACCTGTCCAGAATTCCCATCCTCAAGTGCTGGCCCCTGGACGGCGGCCCCTACATCACCTTGCCGCTGGTGATTAGCAAAGACCCCGAAACGGGCGAGTTGAACCTGGGCATGTACCGCATGCAGGTGCTGGACAAGCAAAGCACCGCCATGCACTGGCAACTGCATAAGGTGGGGCGGCGGCACTACGACAAGGCCAAAAAGCTGGGGAAGCGGCTCGAGGTCGCCGTTGCCCTGGGGGGCGACCCCATCCTGACCTACGCCGCCACTGCCCCGGTGCCGCCCATTCCGGGCGTAAACGAGTTCAACCTGGCCGGGTTTTTGCGCGGGCAGCCGGTGGAGCTCACCCGTGGCATCACGGTAGACCTGCCCGTGCCCGCCGAGGCCGAGTTTGTGCTCGAGGGCTACATAGACCCCACTGAAGACCTGGTCGTCGAGGGGCCTTTTGGCGACCACACCGGCTTTTACACCCTGGAAGACTTCTACCCCCGCTTTCACGTGACCGCCATCACCCACCGCAAGAAAGCCATCTACCCCGCAACCATCGTGGGCCGCCCCCCCATGGAAGATGCCTATCTGATCGAGGCTTCCGAGCGGCTCTTCCTGCCCGCCGCCCAGCTCATCCTGCCGGAAATTACCGACTACCACATGCCACCCGCCGGGGTGGCCCACAACTGGGTCAACGTGAGCATCGAGAAACGCTACCCCGGCCAGGGCTACAAGGTGGCCAACGGCCTCTTTGGCCTGGGCCAGATGATGTTTGCCAAGGTGATGGTGGTGCTGGACGCAGGCGCCCCGCTCAAAGGCCCCGAGGCCCTGCAACACGCCCTGCAACACGCTGTGCCGGGCCGCGATACCCTGGTCTCGAGGGGCCCCATCGATGTGCTCGACCACTCTTCGCGGGCTATGGGCTATGGGGGCAAGCTGATTATTGACGGCACGGCCAAGCTGGAAGAAGAAGGCGGCCCCCTCCCCTTCACTCCCAGGGCCCACCCCAGCCTGCCGGGCATTCCGGGGGTGCGCCAGAAGCAACTGCCCGGTATCTGGATGGTTACGCTGGAGAAAACCCGTCCCCACCAGGCCCGGGAAATCGCCGAGCATCTGCTGGTTGCCCCTCAGAGCGCGGGCATTCGCCTGATGCTCATCACCGATAGTGACACCCAGCTGGACTTCGACGAGGTGATGTGGGCGGTGCTCAACAACATTGACCCCGAGCGCGATGCCTGGGTGATGTCAGGGGTGGAGGGCCCCATGCTGGTGCTTGACGGCACCCGCAAGCTGGCTGAGGAGGGCTTTACCCGCCGCTGGCCGCCCAAAATCATGATGTCGGCCGAAATCGTGCGGCGCGTGGACGAGCGCTGGAAGGCACTGGGGCTGCCGGCCCTGCCGCCCAAGGACACCGCCGTAGTTACCAGGTTCTGATGCCAGTCTCTGGTAGGTGCGACTTTGTTCAGGGCAAAAAATAAAGCCTTGCCGGCATGTCAAATAACCCGGATTCCCGCCAGCGAGAGGCTACCCTCTTCGTATGAAAGTGCTTCTGCTTTCCTGGTTGCTTCTGTTGGGGGCCCCCGCCCTGGCCCAAACCCTGGTCGAGGTCACCACCGTTGCTGCCATTGCTTCCACCCTGGATGCCAATGTGCGCTTTCCTTCCGGTTCATTCCGGGCCGGGCGGGGCAGCGAGGCCATTGTGGCCCGGATTCCCGATGCCGGGCGCTTCAACCTGGAGGTCTATGCGGCCCGGGGCCTGGCGGCTCGCCTGCAGGCCGGTTTTGTGCAGCAGATTCTGACCGGCTTCGCGGTGGCGGGTTATTTTGTGGAGAACCAGCAGGAAACCCAGGTCGCGGGCGAAATTCGCACCCGCTACGACCTTAAGGACAGCGCAGGCAAGGCAGCCATTCTGTTTGTGGTGCGAAAAGGCGACGAGCTGGTGTATGCCTTTGGCAAAGCTCGTTAAGGCTTAGGGCGGAAGCGGACAACGAGGGGGTTGGAGGGTGGGATAAACTGTAGGGAGCATGAGCGCGCCCTTGCGCTGGTCGGCACTCGAGGCCCGGCTACCCCTGCACGAGCTCCCTGCTTTTCATCGGGCTTTCTTGCGCCAACACCGCCCGGAACTAAAGCCCGACACGCTGCCGCTGCGGCGGGTGCAGCAGTACGTGAGCCAGACGCTCTATGCGCTGGTTAAGGAAGGGAAAGCCCGGCGGGTAGGCGAGGACTTCGAGCTCGAGGCCGAGCAAATTCCTCCTCCATACCGCGAACTCGGGGCAAATCTCGACTGACCGAAAGAGCTTGAGCCCCTTGCATTTCACAATTGGTCAATTCCGGCTAATATATTGGCGTTATGCGCGTCATCGTAATCGGGGCCAGGGCAAGCCTGCTGGCCCAAGCCCAGACCCGCTGGGTGATGGAACGCCTGAAGGAAAACTGGCCCGAGACCGAGTTCAAAATACGCACCGTGCAGTCCAAAAACGCCTCCGAGAGCAGCGCAGCGGAGGCTCTGCGGCAGGCTTTGGGAAAGCGGGAAGTGGATATTGCGGTGTACTCGCTCAAACATCTGCCCACCCAGGAAGTGCCCGGAATTCGTCTGGTAGCGGTGACCAAGCGGGTAGAGCCCCGCGAGGCCCTGGTAGGACGCAGCGCCAAGCGGCTGGAGGAACTGCCCAAAGGAGCGGTGGTGGGGGTCAACAGCCTGCGGCGCAAAGCCCAACTGCTGGCCTACCGTCCCGACCTGAGCCTGCGCGACCTCGAGGGCGACGTGGACGACCGCCTGAGCGCACTGGGAACCGGCGAGTACGACGCCGTGATTATCGGCGCAGCCAGCCTGCTGCGACTGGATTTACGTAACCGCATTGACCAGCTCATAGACCCCGAGATTCTGCTGCCTGCGCCCGGCCAGGGGGCTTTGGGCCTCGAGGTGCGCCTGGGGGACGACTGGGCCGAAGAACTGGCCTACAGCCTGAATCACCGGGCCTCTAATGCACGGGTCTCTGCCGAGCGGGCCTTCTTGCAGGCCCTGGGTGCGGGCGACGAGTGCGCCGCGGGTGCGCTGGCAACCCTGCAAGGCGACGATATCCTGATTTTGCAGGGGGTGGTGGCCTCCCCCGATGGCCGCGAACTCATCCGGGCCGAAATCGAGGGCGATGCCGAGGAGGCCGTCGAGCTGGGCCAGGACCTGGCTCAGGACTTGCTGGCCGAGGGTGGGCGGGAGCTGCTGAGTGTGGTACAGGCCCGCTGAAACCAATCCCTTCGTGTGCTACCTCATAGCTCCACCCCAGCCATTTTGAGAAGTACCCGGCTGCGGATGAGGTTGTGGACCAGCAGGATGAGGTTCACCCGGGCCACCAGCCCCCAGTAGGAGCGGGCTTCAATCCGATGGAGTCCCAAAGAGCGTACCATCGCGCTGAAC
>NZ_QWKY01000137.1 GCF_003574035.1 Meiothermus hypogaeus
TGCCGCCCATAGTGAGATTGCTTTGTCGAGCAGCAATCTGCGCCTCGACCACGCCCTCGGCCCGGCGCACCTCGAGCGTGCGGGGCTGGGGAAAGGGGCTTTGGGCAAAGGCGGGGAGCCTCGAGAGCGCGTAGCTGCCCGCCAGGCCCAGGGCTCCGTACTTCAACAGTTCGCGTCGGTTCATAACGCCTCCTGCTTTAGCCTGCGCGTGGAGTGTTAAGCCTGTGCAAAGGGCAACCCCCGGCCGTGGCCGGGGGCTCGAGGGGGCGGGCATCAGGCGGCCTGGGCCATGCGGCGGCACTCCTGGGCGCAGCGGCGGCAGGCGTCGGCACAGGCCCTCATCGCGCCGTCGGGGTCATCGATGGCCTCGCAGCTCTGGGCGCACGCCTCGCAGACCTCGGCACAGGCCCGGCAGACCTGGGCGTGGAGCCGCGAGCCCCGCAGCATGAAGTCCTTGGCCGTCTCGCAAATCTGTACACAGTCCATCATAATGGTCATGTGGGCGGGCTCGACGTGCTGGCCGCCGTGCTGCAGGCAGTGTTGAACGGTGGTGAGGCATACGTCGTGGCACTCCCCGCAGGCCTCGATGCAAGCCTGCATGGCGGGGCTCATGCCGGTGGTGCCGTGGGTGTGGTGCTGGCTGCTGTGCTGCATGGCTGGACCTCCTGAAATTCGGCCTTTCGGCCCTGATCCGGCTGGCAATTCCGGACGACGAGAGGCAGAGTTAAAGCTCGAGCCGGCGGGTCGAAGGAGGTTCAACTTTAGCCCCCCCGCCTGAAGTTGCCTTGAGTGCCGGCTGAAACTACCGGGTTTACAAAGGCTTAACACCAAGGCATTAGCCTCTGTCGGAGAGGAAGCTTATGACCCATCAACCCGACCGAAGACGAGCGCTGAAGATGCTCGGCGGCCTCGCCCTGGGCCTGGCCGGCGGAGCCCTGGCGCAGCAGGGGAGTGCCCTGAAGGGCCTCGAGGCCACCCTCTACAAGTCGCCCACCTGCGGCTGCTGCGGGGAGTACGTGAAGTTCCTCCAGGCGCAGGGCGCCCTGGTGAAGGTGGTGCTGCAGGACGACCTCAGCCCCCTCAAGCGCCGCTACGGGATCCCGCCCGAGGCCCAGAGCTGCCACACCATGCGCCTCGCGGGCTACACGGTGGAGGGGCACGTCCCGCTGGCCGCCCTCCAGAAGCTGCTGCGCGAGCGACCCAGGATCGACGGGATCGCCCTGCCGGGCATGCCCTCGGGCACGCCGGGGATGCCCGGCCCCAAGACCCAGCCCTACCGGGTGCTGGCCCTCGTCAAAGGGCGGCTCGAGCCCTTCGTGACGCTTTAGGGCGCCCCTTCCCACCGGATCAGGCGCAGCGCGAGGAAGAGCGCGACAGGGCTCAGGACCGGGCTGGCGGCAGCGTGAACCAGAAGGTGCTGCCGCGCCCGACCTCGCTCTCGAGGCCCATCGTTCCCCCCATAGCCTCGACCAGGCCCTTGGCGATGGTCAGGCCTACCCCGCTTCCGCCGTCCTGCCGGCTGCGGGCCGAGTCCACGCGGTAGAAGCGCTCGAAGACCCGCGCCTGGTGCTCGGGGGGTATGCCAGGGCCGGTGTCGCGCACGCTGAAGCGCACCCCGCCCCGCGCCGGCTCGGCCTTCAGCCCCACCTCCCCGCCGGGCGGGGTGTGGCGCAGGGCGTTGGCGAGCAGGTTGGAGAGCACCTGCTGCAGGCGCTCGGGATCGCCCCACACCGCCGGCAGCGGCCCACAGGGCTCGAGCCGCAGGGCCACCCCCTGTTCCGCGAACACCAGCTCGAAGCGTTCGGCCACCCGCCTCAGGGCCGCGGCGGGGTCGAGCGCCTGCGGGCGAATCTCCACCGCTCTCGCCTCGACCCTCGAGACCAGCGACAAATCCTCGACCAGGCGACGCATGGCCCGCACCTCGTGGCTGATGCGCCCGGCGGCCTGCTCGGGCGGTAGCACCCCGTCGGCCAGGGCCTCGGCGTAGCCCTGCAGCCCGGCCAGGGGCGTGCGCAGCTCGTGGGCGACGGAGCCGATGAGCTCGACGCGGCTCTGCTCGACCCTCTCCAGCGCCTCGGCCATGCGGTTGAAGTCCTGGGCGAGAGAGGCCAGCTCGTCGCGGCCGTGCACCGGCAGGCGGTCGTGGTAGTGCCCCTGCGCGATGCTACGGCTGCCATGGGCCAGCAGCCGCACCCCCTGGCTGACCCGCCTCGAGACCACCCAGGCCGTGCCCGCCGCCAGCAGCCCGGCCAGCGGCAGCGAGGCCAGCCAGGCGGCGGTGAGGGTCGAGCGCAGGCCGCGCTCGAGGTCGGCGTGCAGCTCGTGGCCCTGCGGCCCGATGGCCGCCACCATCTGCTCGATGTGGCTCTGGTAAAAGCGCGGGGCCAGCCACTCCGCGAAGCCCAGCAAGGCCACCAGCGCCACCAGCGCCGCCAGCAGGTGGGTCAGGAACAGCCGCGTGAACATTATTCCTCCCGGAAGCGGTAGCCCACCCCGCGCACCGTCTCGATGTAGCGGGGGTTGTCGCTGTCCTCGCCCAGCTTCCGGCGCAGGCCCGCGATGTGCACGTCCACCACGCGATCTACGCCGGGGAAGTCCCCGCCCCACACCCGCTCGAGCAGCCGCGCCCGGCTCCACACCAGCCCGGGGTGCTGGGCCAGGGTGAGCAGCAGGTCGAACTCCAGCCGCGACAGCGGTAGGGGAGCCCCGTTCAGCAGGGCTACGCGCTCGGCGGGCTTGAGGGTGAGGGCCCCGAAGGCGAGTTCGTCGCGCAGCCCCCGGCGTCGCAACAGCGCCCGCACCCGTGCCACTACCTCGCGCGGGCTGAAAGGCTTGGTCACGTAGTCGTCGGCGCCGAGATCGAGGCCCTCGATGCGCTCCTCCTCCTCGCCCTTGGCGGTGAGCATCAGGACGGGGAGGTCGGGGTAGTCCCGCCGCGCCTCCCGGGCCACCTCGAGCCCGCCCACCTTCGGCAGCATCAGGTCCAGGATCAGCAGGTCGGCCGCGCCCAGCCGGGCCAGCGCCTCGGCCCCGTCGCGCGCCTCCACCACCTCGTGCCCCTCCTGGCGCAGGTAGGCCCCCAGCACCTCGTGGATGGAAGGGTCGTCATCGACCAGCAGCACTCGAGCCATACTCACCCCCAGCTTACACATGCCGTGCGGCCGGTGACCAAGAGCTAGTGACGTGTGGGAGTATCCCCCCTAGCCCCCCTTGCTAAGGGGGGTGGAGAAGTAGCGTCTTGCGGCTTGCGTATTGCGTACGACGTACGACCCGCGCTCAGCTATCAGCTATCAGCTATCAGCGTCGAACATTCAGCGTCTAGCGCACCGGGTTCTCCGGCCCCCGGCCCCGGTAGGCGTCGATGAAGGCGGCAGCCGCGGCGGCGTCCCAGCGCTCCAGCCGCAGCAGCTTGGTCCAGGCGGTGAGCTCGACGGTCTGGCCCAGACCCGCCTTGGGCACCACCACCAGCCCGTCCCACTGGCCCCGGTAGCGGCCGGCCCAGACCCGCAGGGTCTTGAGCACTTCCTCCCCGGGCTGGTCGTAGTAGATCACGACGTTGCCGTGCTCGAGCGCGTGCACCAGCTTTTCCCGGGGCTCGCCGCGGGTGTAGAAGCCCGGCTCACTCCAGTTGTACCAGTGCGTCCCCGAGGTGGGCGGGTCGGTGGCGTAGCTCAGCGAGGCGCCGATGTTGGCGTGGCTGCGCCCGTAGTCCGGGTGGTTCTGCACCTGCGTGAGGGCCGGCTTGCCCTCCTCGATGAGGCTCTCGAGGCTGGGCACCCCCTGCTGGCCCTGCCAGCGCAGGAAGCCCCAGACCGCCACCGCCAGCACGAGAACGCCGCCGATGACCCAGGGCCAGGGGCTGGGCTTGGGCTTGGACGAATACTTCAAGGCCTGTTTCCGTGCGCTCTTTCCCATAGACCCTACCAAGCTACCGCATTCGGGGTGAGGGCAATTGGGATTTCAGGTTGACTTCCAGACTTGACCGTTATTCAGGGTTGAGGCTAGATAGAGGCATGAACTTACGCGAAGCCTTAGCCTCATTGGACGATCCACGCTACCAGAACCGGCGCTATCCGCTGTGGGGGGTGGTGGCATTGGT
>NZ_QWKY01000138.1 GCF_003574035.1 Meiothermus hypogaeus
TTCCACAAAGCCCAGCTGATCCAGGCTCACCTGGCCACCTGGCAAGCACAAAACCTCTATCTGCGCTTCTTACCGCCCTACTGCCCTCAGCTCAACCTCATCGAGACCCTCTGGAAAAAGCTCAAAGGCTTCCTCCTGCCCCGCCGTCATTACGCTTGCCTCTCGCAACTCAAGCAAGCCCTTTTGCATGCCTTAGGTCTACTGGGGGCTGTAGAGGTAAAAATCTGATGTGGAGATACTTATCAGCCCAGGGTTATTTGCTGAAATCGCCCCAAACCGCTTCACTCAGGCGCCCTAGTGTACCCGTTAAGCGATTTTCACCGTGTCGGGTATCTGTGGAAATCGCTCTAGAAGCGGAAGGTAAAACCCAGGCCGAATTTGACCCCATCGTTGCGGGTGCCATCGCCAATGCCGGTCGCGATGTCCAGGGTAAGGTCGGCTCCGATGGGGCGGATGGTATAGCCGAAGGAGAACTCGGGCCGTGGTTGGGGGAAAATTTCACTGCTGAAGCGAAAGCGGTAGTCGCCCTGCTGGTATTCGGCAAAGATGGTCTGGTAGCCGCGCAAGTCTACTGTATAAGCAAAGAACAGCTCGGGCAACAGGTAGCGCCCGATGGTAAAACGGGTTTCCTCGAGGGTACCCCCGTTGAGGGCAGGAATTTCAACCCTGACCTGATCAAGTCCCAGGGCTTTGGCCAGTTCGCGCTCGAGCTGCCCCACAATAAAGTTCTGTACTGCCGCCTGGAGGCCGGTCTGGGCAATATCGGCCGGCAGCGCCGAAAGGTCGGAGCGGCCCAGCAACAACAGGGCGTAGATTTCGGCATCGGTATAGGGCTGGCCGTCGTTTTTGCGGGCGATATCGTTGTTGAAGCGGGCCACGAAGGTAGGGGTCAGGTTGACCTTGATGCGACCGTTCTGCCGCACGAACTCTCCCTTGAGGGTCAGGTTGATCTGAATGCGCCGGTTATCCTGGCCCCGGTCTTGCACCTGGGTATCGGCCACAATCTGCAAATCGGGCAGGATGCCCGCTGCAGGGCTGAAGCGAGCATAGCTCCGTTCGTCGGGCAAGCGGTCGCGGATGGTGAAATCCCGATCCCAGAGCTTGAAATTGCCCCTGAGCGGTACCACTTCGCCCGAGAGGAAGGGATTGGTGAAATCGCCGTTGAGAAAGAGCTCGCCCGCTAGCTCGCCCTGGGCCAGCGTCTCTTGAATCAGAATGCCCCGCTCGGCCCGCAGGCGGATGTTGCTAAACTCCACAGGTACTGCGTTGGCCGTGCGGGCGGTTCCTGGCTCGGGTGGGGCCGCGATGGTAACCTCCCGCTGCCCCTCCGGGAAGCCCAGCCGGGCCCTAACAACATCGGCAGAACCCTGCACAAGATAGGTGCCGCGCACATAGCGCAAGATCAGGTTGGTCTCCAGTAGTCCATCGAGCAAGAAGTACTGCGGATAGCGCACCGGTACCTGCCCTTGCAAGGTCAGGATCAGCTGAGGGAAAAGCGTGCCATAAAGACGAGCATCTTGCTTTTCCAGTGTGGCGTCCAGGGTATAGGCGGGATAGCTAAAGCTCAATGCAAACGGCTCATCAGGGCTGAGTAGCGGTAGATTCGTGGTTCCTTTGGCCCGTACGGTGAAGTTGAGGAGGTCACCTTCGCCGGAGAGCTGGGCCTCGGCCGGATAAGGTGCGGTCAGTTTGATGCGTCCTTCAGCGCTGGCAGTATCGCCTACCTTTAGCACCGCGCGGGGGGTCTCGGCCCGCACCGGCCCCAGTTTGAAATTGAAGTTTTCCAGCGTCAGGTCGAAAACCTGCCCACTGGAGGCCAGGCGCAAGGTGCCGCTGCCCTCAGGGGCCAAGGGCTTGAGGTTGGGTATCACCTGCAGAACCGGCGTGAAGGAGGTATTCTCCAGGTTCAAGCGAAGGTTGCTGCCCTGCCGGCCGTAGAAACCCGAGCCGCTCCAGGTGCCCTTGCCCGAGAGGGCCAGTTGGTCTATGTAGAGCCGCTCCTGCTCAAAGCGCAGGGCGGCAGTACCCACCAGGGTATCGCCGCCTCCCTGGAAGCGCAGGTACTCCCCCACCCAGATGCCTTTGGAGGCCCAGGGGTTGCGGGTGTTGAAGCTGAAGGCGGTCCGACCTGTCCAGTAGGCCTGCCCGGCCAGGTCGCCCGCCCAGGTAGAAAACAGCCAGTGCAAGGGAAAAGAGGCTGCGGTAGCTTCCCCACTCAGGATGCCATTCTCCAGCTTAACCCTGGCTGTAGTACGGTTGGAACCCAGCACCCCGTTCTCGCCCAGCGTGCCTTGATTGCCGGTGCGCTCGAAACTGAGGTCGGCCTGCAGCAGGCCGTTGCTGAAGGAACCCTGGGCGCGGGTGGCCAGGGCCAGGTCGTCACCCCGGACCCGCAGACCGGGGCTTCTCAGGTTGAACTCGAGCACACCCTGGCTGTACTCCAGCGAACCAGTGGCGCGCCCGGTAACGAAAGGCAGACGGCTGCTGACCTGCGGGACTTCCTCCAGGGCCAGATCGCTGAAACCGGCGCGGGCCCGCAGGCCGTCGCGGGCCAGGCTGGCTTCCACTTCCAGGCGTCCCAGGTCGCCTACCAGGCTGCCTTTGGCCGAGAGGGTTTCCTTCCCCTCGATTTTGAGTAGTAGTCGGCTGGCCAGCAGTTCCAGGGGCAAATCGATGTTCAGGTTGCCCAACCAATCCCCCTGGCCGGTGTATTTCATCTGCCCCTGAAGCCAGGGCCCCTGGGCGCTAAGTGCGGCCTCGAGCAGGCGTCCTTCGGCTTCTATTCGCTGTTTCTCTTCAGCATCAAGGTAGCTCAGTTGCCAGCGCCCATCCAGGCTAATTTGTCCACGCAGCATGCCGGTTTTCCAGGGAAGCCAGGGGGTCTCGGGATGGGTGACGCGTACATCGGCTTTGGAGCCCGCGCCTTCCAGGGCCAGCCCCAGTCCATAGGCTGTGAGATTGAGCCCCCCGCCAAGCTGACCCTGCTTGAACTGGAGTTCCCCAGACCCCAGCTCGGGGGCTGCAAGGCGCACCGCAAAGGTCTGTAAATCCAGGTCCGCTACCAGCCGCCCGCCCGCTAAAGGATAGACCGCCTCGAGTTCGGGCCCCCGGCCCCGCACCTCCACACTTCGCACCTCCAGCCCGCCCGAAGCGCTGCGGTCCGACAGGTTGATCGTCAGGCTGCTGGCCCGCCTGGTGCTGGCCGGGGTTGGGCTGTCCAGGCTCTCGCGGTTGGGGGCCACCTGGAGCATGGGATAGCGCAAGCGCAGCGCCAGGCCCAGCACCTCGCCATCCACCACCGGAATCCCCGCCCCAGAAAGCTCGAGGCTGCCCTCGCGGAAGCGCACCCCCCCCGACCAGGTCTGGGCGTAGGCCACCGAACCCGCCAGATCTCCGCTCAGATTGGCCTGCAACTGATTCTGCTGCCAGGTAGCCTGGATGGCGCCCCGGCGGCCCAGCGCATCCCAATCCAGATTGCCCTCCAGGCTATTCCAGGGGCCGCCGACACGCCCGCTCAGCTGGAGGCCGCTCAGGTTGTAGTTTTGCAGTCGGGCCTCGAGCTCCTCAGGGGTCAGGGTAGCCTCCAGCCCTGCGGCGCGGAGGCGCAAGCGGGTGTCCTGGCCCTCGAGGTTGGCCCTTTGACCGGCAATCTGGTACTGGCCCGCAATCCACTGGCCCGGATAGGTACCCCGGGCCTCGAGGTTCCCCAGCCCACGGGGCAAAGCCCCCACATACGACCAGTTGAGCCGTAAGGGGTTCAAGCGCAGGCGTCCGGAAAGGGGGGCCAGTTCGGCCAGGCCGCGCAGGTCAATTTCACTGCCCTGGGCGCTGAGTTGCACCGCGCCCCACTCCGGCACCCGTACCTCTGCGCTGCCCCGCAGGGAAAGCGGCGCGGCGTCAAGGTCGAGGCGGCCCTGCAACAAAAGCCGGGTAGCCTCGGATGCACCCTGCACGGGCAAGGGGCCTTGCAGGCTGGCCTCGAGCTGCCAGCGGGCCGGCTGGGCCCAGCCCTCGCGCAACTGCCCCCGCAAAGAGCCCTGCCAGCCCTCCCGGCCCTCGAGCTCGACCCGACCCTCCCCCAGGCTGGCCC
>NZ_QWKY01000139.1 GCF_003574035.1 Meiothermus hypogaeus
CCCCCACCCAGCCCGCCAGGGCCACCCAGACCCACAGAAGGCCCAGCCCACTGAGCATCAGAAGGCTGGCTGCCTTGCTCCCCAAGCCCAGCAGCCCTGCCGCCAGGGCCAGCCCGGCCAGAATGGGCAGGCTAAAGCCCAGCCCCACCCCCAACACCCCGAAGAGATAGAGCCGTGCCGGGCTCTGGGGCATCCCGGCCCAGAAGGCCCAGTCCTCCCGCAGGGTCAGCAGGGGTACGCTCAAGGCCAACACAAAGGGCGGCAACAAGAGCGCCAGCGAGGCAAAAAGCGAGACCACCGCCACCGCCTCGCCCCGGCCCAGGAAGGCCAGGGCCAGCAGGGGCAGCAGTACCACCGGGGCCAGGGCCCAGGGGTTACGCAAAAGGGCCTTGGTGTACAGGGGCAGGAGGGCCATGGTCACCTGCCGTAGCCGGGTACCCAGGCTTGCTTGCGACCCCGCGCGAGGAGTTCATTCCAGCGCAGTTTTTCTCCGGCGTGTTGGGGGCGCTCTTTCAGGTAAGCCTCCAGGGCTGTGCTGCTGCTAAAAGCCAGCAAGCCCACCCCCATGGGGGTACGAATGCGCTCATTGAACAAAAAGTGGGCCTCCTGGGTCGGAATAAAGCGGGCCTCCCGGCGCTCGGAGGTGGCAAAATCGGCTACGTAGAGCTCCTTGGGGGTGGCCTGGGGGCCGCCGTAACCCAGTAGATGGTCGAGCAGGCAGCCTACGTCGTCGTACTGGTAAACCTTTCCGGTGGTAGTCACCATCTGGGCTGCATAGCGCGCGTCCAGGATGGTCATGTTGCAGTAGGGGCAGGCATCTACCCCTACCCGCAGGGGCCGGGCTGCGGCCAGCGCGGGCTGCAATAGCCCAAAGCCCAGGGGCAGGGCCAGCAGTCCTTTGATGATGGTGCGTCGTTGCATAGAGGTTCCTCGTGGTCTTGTATCAAAGAATTTGGTGCGCAATGTAGTCCCCCTCGATGAGCCGCACATTGCAATTTTTGGGACAATCTACGTGCTTCAAAACGTGCCGCAAAACAAGGTATCGGTGCGCCAACAGGGCCGAGGGTATGAAAAAGCCCCCGGCCCAAGCGCCTGGGTTTATTTGAGCAGACCGGTGTGTTTGGCCAGGAGGTTCACCAGGTTCATCTCAGGCAGGGGGGCCAGGTCCAGCAGGGTCTGCCAGTCCAGGATACGGGTGCGGCCTAAGTCGGGGTTTTTGCGGGCAAAGACCTCCGCTTCTACCTTGGAACTGAAGGCGGCAATTTTTGCATCCATCACCACCCAGCCGCGCTTCTCACCCCACAGGTAGACGGCCTGGCGGGCGGGCATCAATCGTACAGCTTCGGGGCCTTTGGCGGGGTCGTAAAGCCCCCGGTCGGCCACGTAGAAGGTGCTGCCCACCCCGTCGCGCAGGCCGTAGACCCAGGCGTAGTTGACCATGCAGGCGATGGACTCGAAGTGAATGGCCTCCATTCCCTTTTGCGGCTCTTTGAGGGCAATCTGGCTGTAGGTCTGCTCGAAGAAGCCCGGAGTAAAGGTGCGGTTCATCCAGGCGCCGGGGGCCGGGGTCTTGAGGGGCATCGAGCAGAAGGCGCAGGTGCCCTGCTCCCAGGGGACAGATTTGGCGGAGATGGTTTCCAGATTGGCCGGGGCGGCGGAGGGGGCTTGCATCTGCTGCATATGCTGGGCCAGGGCCTGCGAAAGCGCAGTCGAAGCGCCTAAAGCCGAAAGCATCTTGATCACTTCACGACGGTTCTTGTACATGGTTCACACTGCCTTGTTCTACTACCCGGCCGTTTTCCAGGCGGATAAACCGCTCGGCCAGGCGCGAGATTTCTTCTTGCCGGTGAGCCGACAAAATAACCAGTCCACCCATGGTCAGGTGGGCCGAGAGCCAGTCCTGCAAACGGTCCAGACCTTCGGTATCCAGGGCCGAGGAAGGTTCGTCCAAAAGCCAGAGCGGCGGGTAACCCATGAGCCCAGCCGCCAGGGCCAGCCGCTGCCGCCAGCCCCCCGAGAGCTGTGCTACGGGGCGCTTGTAGTGGGCCTGTAAGCCCATGCGCTCCAGGGCCTCGTCCTTGTCGGCCGAACTTGCACCTTTGAGCCTTCGGGCTGCTTCCAGTACCTCTTCTACCCGCAGGGTAGCGGGGAAGGCCAGGTGCTGAGGGATATAGGCGCGGGCTCGAGCCGCCCCCAGGCTGCGGGGATCGTGTCCGAAGAGCCGCACCAAGCCGCCATCAGGCTTTAGCCGCCCGGCCAGCAGGCCCAGCAGGGTGCTCTTACCGGCCCCGTTGGGGCCCAGCAGGGCCAGGCTGCCCGCCTCCAGACGAAGGCTAATCCCTTCCAGGCGGCCTTTTTTGCGCAGGCCTACGACCTCAACCATAACCCTCCCAGCAGGCTCAAAAAGGCCAGCCCCACAAAACCGGGCGCTATGCCTGCGGTGGGCCGCGCAGCGGGCCGGGCTTCCAAATCGGCCAGGGCCAGCATCCGCAGCCCCGGCACCCGGGCCTCGGCGGCCTCCCAGAGCACCACCCCCGGTGAGAGGGCCAGGAGGCTCAGATCAGGCTGCCGGGCAGCCAGCAAGGCAAAGCTGCTGCTGGGCAGATGGGGGATGGGCAGGGGGTAGGCCCGGTCGAAAGCGTTGCCCCGCAAGCGCACCCTGGCTTTGGGGTCGTCTACGGCTAGGTCGTGCAGGTTACCCACAAAAGTGTTGCCGGTAGCGAAGAGTGTGTTCTGATCGGTGTCGCGGGCGAAGAGCAGGGCGGTACCGTTGTTCTCGAAGCGGTTACCGTCGAGGCGGGTGTCCCTCGAGTCCAGCGACAAAAGCCCAACAGTACTCTGCACAAAGCGGTTGTTCTTCAGTACAGTTTTCCATTCCTCTTGCAACAAAAGCCCGTAGCGCAGAGGCCCTACTTCCTGGGCGAAGGTGTTGCCTTCCACCTGGTTCTCGGCCCCGTGCATGAGGGCCGAGCCCACCCGGTTGCGCTGGCTGTGGTTGCCCCTCACCTGGGCCTGGTAGGTAAACATCAGGTGCAGGCCGTAGCGTTCACCCGCCTCGACCCGGTTACCCTCCACCACCACCCGCTCGCCGTATTCCACGTAGAGGTTGTCCAGGAATCCGCTGATGCGGTTGTTCAGGAGCGCCACGTCGTCGCTGCGGTAGGTCTGTAGGCCGGGGGCTACCCCGGTGCCCGAGATTGTGGAGCTTTCGACCCTTGCCCCATTGGATTGCTCAATCCGGATACCCCCGGTAACACCCTTTGCCCGCAGGCCCCGCGCCACGCAGCCCGCACACCGGTACATCACTAAGGCGGCGTCGGGTTCATAAAAGTCATCGCCGGGGCCTACGTTGCGCACCTCGAGGCCCTCCACCACAATGCCGGGGGCCGAAAGCAGAAGCCCGCTGCCCCTACCGCCCGCATCCAGCACCGCCCCCGGGCGGGCCACCAGGCGCACCCCCGGGGTGCTAATCTCCCAGGGACCACGGTAAACACCCGCCTCCAGCACCACGGTCTGGCCCGGGAGCAAAGGGGGAGGGGGAGCTGGGGGATGCAGTATCAGCATGATTCAGCCAGGCAACAGGCTGTGCCTGCCAGACGGAGAGCAAACTTATAGTGGTTATGACCAGTACCAGCAGCGAGGCTTTGCCACAACGGCTACACAACCGCTCGTGCAGGGCGGCGTACTCGCTAAACCAGCAGGGGCGGCCCCCGGTTAAGCAGAGGGAAAGCCGGGCGCAGGTAGGGTTTGGGGGCCTCGAGCGACACCAGGCATGGGCCTGTTTGGGGGGCTGGAATCGGAACTGAAACGATGGGGAAGGCCCCGTCGCTAAAGCCGCCGATGATGCAGAGGGGGCAGTGGGGCTGGTGGGTATGGGTGGGGGTGGGGGTGGGTTG
>NZ_QWKY01000014.1 GCF_003574035.1 Meiothermus hypogaeus
GCCGCCACATTCGACTTTCACACTTCCGCAGTTCTGGCAAGCTACACTATCTTTGGGCTTCTCTGGGTTATTCACAAATCCAGTTTAGAAGCCCCTTCCTTTGCTCAACCGAATTTTTTATATGACTCCGGCTCCAACTACAGTCAATACTGGCCTGCACACCGTTGGAGAGCAACAGCAAAAGCAGTCCTGCCGTGTCTACTTTCACTTGATCGGGGTAAAACAGGTTGTCCAACTCGGCATAAACCTCGTGAACTTCGGCCGCAAAATACCAGCGGAGCAGATCGGCCAGGTGAACAATGTGATCCATCGCGGCGCCCCCGCCTGCCAAAGCCTTTTGAGCGAACCAGCTCCGGTGTGCAGTGGGGATTTCACTGTGGTTGATCCCATTAACGCCGTAAATCTGGCCCAAGCGCCCCTCCTGGAGGGTAGAGCGTACAGCCTGCACCGAACGATCGAAGCGCATTGGGAAAGCCGTCATAAAGTGAACCCCGTGAGCCTCGCAAATGGCTTGCATGGCCCTGGCATCGGCTGGGTTGGTCGCGATGGGCTTTTCACATAGAATTTGACACTTAGCCTGTGCAGCCATCTCCACCAGTTCGCGGTGTCGGGTATTTTCCGAGCACACCAACACGCCATCCAACCCTTCGGCCAGCAGATCCTGGTGTCGGGAAAACCAGCGCAACCCATAGATTTCGGCAAAGCGCTTGGCCTCGGCAGGGTCTTCATGCGAAAAACCGACCAGTTCAACACCGGGAATACCTCTAAGGTGGGCCTGGTAGCCTTCTGCGTGGAGGTGGGCAAAACTTAGAATGCCAATTCGCATGGTGGCCTCACAACGTAACCGGTTTGCCGGTAGCAATAGATTCCTTAACTGCCAGGGCGATGCGCAGGGCCTCGAGACCATCCTGGGCCGTCACCTCGAAGGGTTCGCCGGTCTGGATGCACCGATAGGCATGTTGCAGCTCCAGTGCATAAGGGTCGTCGGACAGACCCGAGATCGGTAAGCCCACCGAAGCTGCCTCACCTGGTCTTTGCAGCAAAAAGCTGCGCACCGGCGCATGCTCATCTGAACTCCATTCAATGAGACCCTCGGTGCCGGAAAGATCCAAGGCGGTACGAAAAACCCCAGGCGGATAGGCCCATCCACCCTCGATCAGGGCCATTGGCCCATCCCTGAACCGCAGTATTGCCTGAGCATACTGCCCAGGGCCGTCGGTAGCTTTGTTGAGGCGGGCAAACACCCGCTCAACCTCGCCCCCCAGCCAGCGGGCATAATCAAAGTCGTGAATCATAAGGTCTACGACCATCCCACCAGAGCGCGATTCATCCAGGTACCAGTTATCTCCAGGCTTCTGCGGGGTATACGAGACCCGCTTGAGACGCATCACCCCCAGCTTACCGATCTGCCCCCTGGCCACCAGCTCGCGGCTCAGTCGGTACTGGGGAAAGAAACGCACCACCATCGCTACAAAAAAGCGCACCCCTGCTCTATCACAGGCTTCAATCATCTCGAGTCCATCCTGCACGCTCAGGGCAATCGGTTTTTCACAAACCACGTGCCGCCCGGCAGTGGCAGCCTGCAAAACCATCTGCTTATGCAGATGGGTAGGTACGCAGATGTCTATGATGTCCACATCACGTAGCAGTTCGGCATAGTTCTGGTAAACCTTGATGTTGAACTGCTGGGCCAGGCGAACGGCCTGCTCGAGGTTTGCTGAGGCACACCCCATCAGCTCAGCCCCGGTAGTACGCCAGCCTGCCGCATGTACCTCCGCCATCACTCCGCTTCCCAAGATTCCTACGCGCATGGCCTCTCCTCCGGAGAATATTGACCGAAAGGGCCGGGCTGAAAGGGTGCAAAGTGGAAAAGGTCAAGAGTGGAGTATGTGGTTTCCTGGAAGCGCTTTTCACCTTTTATCCACTGCTCTTCCAGAGCATTTTTGACCCTTTGGTCAGGCTTCAGCAACCACCCATCAACGCTCATTTCACCGCCCCCGATGTGATGCCACGAATCAGTTGCTGCGAGAAGGCAAAATACAGCAGCACTGCCGGCACAATCGCCAGGGTGAGGGCCGCCAGCACCGCATTGTAGTCGTTTACAAACTGGCCCAAGAACACGCTGGCCCCCAGCACCACCGTCTTGGTACGCTCGCCGGGGGCCAGAATCAGCGGAAACCACAGATCATTCCAGATCGGAATCATCGAAATAGCTAGCACCGACCCAATTGCAGGGCGCACCAACGGGAGGGTAAGCCAGTAAATCCTGTACTCGCTGGCGCCGTCAATTCGCGCTGCGTCCTTCAAGTCCCTGGGTAGCTGACGCATAAAAGCCGACAACACAAACACGGCCAGCGGGATCCCCTGGGCCGTGTAGACCAGAATCAAGATCCACAGCGTGTTCACCAGGTTCAGATCCACCGCCAGTTGCAAAATACCCACCGTTCCCAGACGAATGGGCACCATGATGCCAATAGCCAGGTAAAGCCCTGTGAGCGTATTGAGCCGGAACTCGTACTCTGCAAGCGCAAAAGCGGCCATCGAGCTGACCAAAATGATCAGGAACAAGGCTCCCCCGGTTACCAGCAGGCTATTCAGAAAATAGGCTGGAAAATTGGCAGTGGCTTGCAGGGTACGAAAACCCTCGAGGGTGAAGGTCTGGGCATTAGGCAAGGCGTAAGGGGCACTGAAAATGGCTAGCCTGTCCTTGAATGCATTCACAATAACCAACAACACAGGAAACAAAGCCAGGGCCGAATAAGCCAGCAGGGCCACATGCACCGCCAAAGCACCCAGCCAGGCCGGACGGGTCATGGTTCCCTCCCGAAATTCGCAGATGTTTGATAGCTTAGATGCATAAGTCCCCTAGAACTGGATATTCTGCAGACGGCGCTGCCAGGCAAAAAGGTAGATTAGTACACCGGTAAGAATAATCAACAACATCACCCCCGCTACCGTAGCACCCATGTAGGGATCACCGGGTTGAAGCTGATAGCCAAAAAAGGTTCTGAAGAAGAAAGTACCCAGGATATCGCTGGCAAAGTTCGGTCCGGCCAGCGCACCTTGGGTGGCATAGATGAGGTCGAAGGCGTTGAAATTTCCCACAAAGGTCAACACCGCCACAATCCCAACAGTGGGAAGAATGAGGGGTAGTTGAATACGCCAGAACACTGTCCAGGCGCTGGCCCCATCCACTCGAGCGGCCTCGAGCAGTTCGTCGGGTATACGAATGAGGGCCGCCAGAAAAAGCATCATTGGGATCCCGATGTTCTGCCATACCGAGATCAGGGATAGGGTAGGCAGGGCCGTATTCTCCAGCCCCAGCCAGGGTTGGTTAAGATTCCCCAACCCCACAGCATCCAGAATCCCCTGGGAGATGCCCCAGGCTGGGTTCAGGACCAAGCGCCAGACAAAGCCGACGATGACCACTGAAAGGATGGTGGGGGTAAAGATAATGGTGCGATAAAGCCAGCCACCACGAATCCGGCTGGCCAGCAAGACTGCTAGCAGCAGGCCCACCGGGTTCTGAATCAGCATGTGATACAAGAAGAACTCAATGTTGTTCCAGAAAGCGTTCCAAAAAGGTTTAGACCAGTTTTCGCTGGAAAAGAGCGTCTGATAATTTTGTAATCCCACAAAAACCACAGCACCATCAGGGTCTTTGTTTTGCAGGGAAAGAATCAGTGAATCAATCAGCGGGTAGATCATGAATAACGAGTAGATGGCCACCGCTGGAGCCAGAAATACCACAACATGCCAGGGAAAGGGTTTACGTTTCATGCAACTTCACAGAACCTGGCAGCAGAGGGCACAGTCATACTGCGCCCTCGCTATCCATGAGCATTGTCGTGTCAGGTTTTTCAGCATGCACTATCCATGCGCCTGGGCACACTGGCGATGCCGAAAAAGCCATGGACATTGCCGGCGAAAGCCCTACTTGCCTTTTTGTGGCCCATACCAGGAGGCCAGACGAGACTGCACATAATCGGCGGCCTGCTTGGGCGTGAAGGTGCCGTTCAAAACCTGTGCAGAGGCGTTCCAGAGATCGTTTTCGTTGTTGGGGTTGGCGTTGCGTGAGAGTATCTGGTAAGCCGTGCGGAAGCTGGCCTGGCATTCTTTACGCCAGCTAAGGAAGGTCTGTGCAACCGGGTCGGAAACCGTGTACTGGACATTGGCCAGCGGGAAGAAGCCGGGCAGGGCATTGGCATAGAGCTGGGCAAACTCGGCAGTAGCTACCCAGGCCAGGAAGGTACGAGCCGCTTCCTTGTTTTTGCTGGCCGAGTTCAGACCGATGGCGATATCGGGATGGTCGTTGATGACGCACTGGCTAGCCGTTCCGAAAGTATAAGGTTTGAAGGCACCGAGCTCGAGCCTGGGGTTCATCTGGCGGAAGGTAGCGATATCCCACGATCCAGCTGGATAGATGGCTCCGCGTCCCTGAGCAAAGAGGTTCTGGGCATCAGGATAGGCCAGGGCTTGGTAGCCCCGCGGAAGGAAGGGTCGCCACTTGGCCAGGGCTTCAAAGGCTTGCAGGAAGCCACCCTTGTTGTACTGCTGAGTTCCCGCAATTAGCCCCTGTCGACCGGTCTCACCCCGCCACAAGGTGGGGCCGATGTTCTGATAACCCATGGTGGCTGCTTCCCATTGATCCTTGGTTCCCATCACCAAGGGGCTGTACTTGCCCGTTTGCTGAATGCGTTGAAGCACCTGGAGGAACTGAGCCTCGGTAGTGGGGACTTGCAGGTTGAGTTCGCGGAAGATGGCCCGATTGTAAAGGAAGCCGTGAATCACCGAGGCCATTGGTACGCAGAAGGTGGTCTTTCCATCATCGGTGCTCCAGGCAGCCTTGGCTACCGCCGAGAAGTTGTTCATACCCGGAAGGTCGTTAAGGCTATCGAGATGTTTGGCATTGAAGAGTTCCAGGCTCTTATCAAAAGGGCGGCAGGTAATCAGATCGCCAGCAGTTCCAGCTTTGAGCTTGGTGTCCAGCACTGCGTTGTACTCGGTGGGCGCGGTAGGCGCAAATACCACCTCGATATTGGGATACTTCTTCATGAAGGCTGGCAGAATAGTTTCTTGCCAGATTTTGAGGTCGTCATTGCGCCAGCTTTCAATGGTGAGCCTAACCTTGTTTTGAGCGAGAGCCGATCCTGTAAGCCCCATTACAACAATTGAGAGGAAGAGAAAAACCAGCCACTTGCGCATTGCCTTCACCTCCATTAATAGAGCCATAACCCATGCAAAACAGCTCTGCCAGTTGCATTTTGGGTTCTACACCCTGCAACAGTAGGTACCTGGGCTGCCTTGCAAGTAGTATCTAACCACCAGATTGTGTACCTAGTCAAATTTCACCAGACCAACTTTGCATGCTGTGGATTCAGAGGTAAGCCCAGATCCTGACTGGTAATTCTAAAATCCTCGGCGATCCAAGAAATATCAAAAAGACCGTTTGAGACTGGTTTTTCATCTATACTTCAAATTTGCCTCGTGATTCCTGCCCTTGACAAACTGCCTGCCCCTCATCCATATACTGAGCCGTATGCCGGATTCGACCCTGATTGTTGTGGAGTCACCCGCCAAGGCCAAGAGCATTCAGAAAATGCTGGGGGCAGGCTATGAGGTACGGGCCAGCAAGGGCCACGTAGCCGACCTGCCCGAACGTGAGTTGGGTGTTAATCTTGAAGCAGACTTCGCACCGCAGTATGAAGTTAAAAAGGATAAGCAGCCGGTAGTGGATGACCTCAAAAAAGCCGCCCGGGGTAAGCGGGTGCTGATCGCTACCGACCCCGACCGAGAAGGCGAAGCTATTGGCTGGCATGTGGCCCGGCTGCTGGGGCTGAACCCCCAAAACCCCTTACGGGTCGAGTTTCATGAAATCACACCCAAAGTCGTGCGGGCGGCGGTACAACAGCCCCGGCCCATTGACCAGAGCCTGGTAGATGCCCAGCAGGCCCGGCGGGTGTTGGATCGGTTGGTAGGCTACCAGCTTTCGCCGGTGCTCAGCATGGAGTTTCGGCGCAGAGCCCTGTCGGCGGGGAGGGTGCAGTCGGTAGCACTCAGGCTACTGGTGGAGCGTGAGCAGGAAATTGAAGTTTTTGTGCCGCAGGAGTACTGGACGATTGAGGGGCAGTTTGAGTCGGAGGGCCAGAAGTTCAAGGCCATGCTCTACAGCGTGGGACAGGAGCGGGTGCAGAGTGGCGAGAAATTCCTGATCACCAACGAAAGCAAGGCCCAGGCGGTCGCTCAACAGGCCGGGGCGATCAAGAATTACCAGATTAGCAGTATTGAACGACGGGAGCGCCGACGCAACGCTTCCCCACCCTTCATTACCTCCACCCTCCAGCAAGCCGCCAGCAGTCGCCTGGGCTGGACGGCCAGCCGAACCATGCGGGTTGCGCAAAAGCTGTATGAAGGTGTGGATTTGCCCGAGGGCACGGTAGGCCTTATCACTTATATGCGTACCGACTCGACACGGGTCTCACAGGAAGCGTTAGCCGAAGTACGGCAGTTTATCCCCAGTCATTTCGGGCCCAACTACTTGCCGGAAAAACCCAACACCTACGCTGGCAAAAAGGCCGCCAATGCCCAGGATGCCCACGAAGCCATTCGCCCGACCTCGGTCACCCGAACCCCCGATTCCGTCCGGAAGCACCTGGAAGAGGAAGAGTTCAAGCTCTATCAGCTCATCTGGCAGCGGTTTGTGGCCTCGCAGATGACCCCTGCCATCTTCGACCAGACCACCGTAAACGTGAGTGGCGGTGAGCTCGTCTTTCGCGCGGTGGGATCGGTGCTGAAGTTTGACGGGTTCTTGCGGGTTTATGGGCGCGAGGAAGGCGACGATGCGGAGAACCTGCTGCCTCCCTTGCGAGAAAACGCTGCGGCCAGCCTGCTGGACCTGAAGCCCGAGCAACACTTTACTGAGCCCCCTCCGCGCTATACCGACGCCAGCCTGGTCAAGGTGCTTGAAGAAATGGGGATTGGACGGCCTTCAACCTATGCCCCGACCATTGATACCCTCGAGCGCCGTGGCTACCTCGAGCGCTCCGGCAAATCGCTTAAACCCACACCGCTGGGGCGCGAGGTGACAGGTTACCTGGTGCAGAGTTTCCCCGACGTGGTGGCCTATGACTTCACCGCCCAGCTCGAGACCCGCCTCGACGATATCGAGGCAGGTAAAGCCCCTTGGCCCAAGGTGGTGCGGGAGTTCTACGAGCCTTTCCTGAAGGATTACCACAAGGTTCCAAAAAAGCTATGCCCAAAGTGCGGACGTCCTTTGGAATTGCGGGTCTCGAGGTTCGGCCAGTTTCTGGGCTGCACCGGCTATCCGGAGTGCAAGTACACCGAACGGCTGGAGCTCAAGAAGGAACCCGAGCTCATCGGCGAGGCCTGCCCGGCCTGCCACGTGGGGCAACTGGTGCGGCGGCACGGGCGTTATGGTACGTTCATTAGCTGTAACCGCTATCCAGAGTGCAAATACACCCGCGATGAAGCCCCTTCGACCGGCATTGAATGCCCCAAGTGCCATGCAGGCGAAGTGGTGCAAAAAACCAGCAAGCGGGGCAAGCCCTATTATCGCTGCAACAACCAGAGCTGCGACTTCCTGGTTTTTGATCCGCTGGTAGCAGAGAAATGCCCCATCTGCGGTTGGAATGAGATGGCCAAGGGCCGCTCGGGTAAGCGAGTCTGCTCCAACCCCAGTTGCGAACGCTATGGCGGCCCCGATCTACAAGCCTTGAACGAGCGTCGGGCCGAGCGTGAGACCAGGGGCAAAGTGAAAGCCAGGGACAAGCGTGTCGCAAAATCCACCAAACAACCCGCTTCCTGGGCCGACCTCGAGCCCCTCATCGCCCAGCTGGGCCTCCCATCCGACCAGGCCGAGGTAGCCCGGCGCACCCAGGGCCAGCAGAAGGCTGTTGCAGCGGTGGCTAAAGAGCTCAACCTTCCCGAAGAAGCCGCCCTTAAGCTCTTCCGTCAGGCCATGTTCAAGCTGCGCATGGAGTATGGTAAAAGCAAAGTCGCTCGCAAGGGAGAGGGGCCTAAGGTGAAAGCCAGAGCCAGAGGTAAGGCCAAAAAAACGAAACCCAGCCAACCCAGTGCAACCTGGGCCGACCTCGAGCGCTTTATCGGCCAGGCGGGCCTGACCGCCGAACAGAGCGATATTGTTCGCCGCAGCAAGGGGCAGCAAAAAGCCGTGGCCGAGGTTGCCAAAGCCCTGGGCAAATCGGAGGACGAGGCCCTCAAGCTCTTCCGCCAGGGCATGTTCAAGCTGCGCATGGAGTATGGCAAAGCCCGTAAGGAAGCGGTCGGGGCCTGAGTCCCGCCAACCACGCCCTGCCCTACCATGAAACTCCATCTTGTGCGGCTGGCCAAAAGGCTGGGAGAAGCCCGGTTCCCTGGCCTCGAGGGGTTTCGCGCCTACCTGCTCACCCAGCCCGAGCAGGTAGGCGAGGCCCGCTTGTATATTTTGCTCGAGGGGGAAGTAGTAATCGACCTGCCCGACCAAAGCTACCTGCACCTGCGCAAGGGGGAAGCCGCTCACCTCCAGCAGCCTCATTTGATCTCCCCCATTGACCCCAGCGTAATCGCGGTGTGGGAACCGAAGTAATACCAGATTCGGTTAGTTCGTCACCGAAGGGTGACGAACTAACCCGACCGAAGTTATCCGCGTAGCGGAGGGCGATACCGCCCCTTGGAAGTTATCCGCGTAGCGGAGGGCGATACCGCCCCTTGGAAGGGAGACGCTTTCTTCGCCGACCGACAGGGAGGGGTGTGCTCTAGGATTCAAAAAGACAGCCTCTGGTGTTTTTGGTTTTGTAAACTGTCTTTTTGAATCCGGTATAAAGCGTTCCATCGCAGTTCCCTGGGTTTTTCGGCGAATCTCCATCAGCAACCGGTTCACACAGCATTTTGAAGAATGCGGGATTACCGCTCTCAGTTACAGAACCACTCTAGTCCTGAAAAGGTAGTGCCTCGGCTTCAAAGCTCCTGGCCCGCAGGCGCTCCCAGGGAAGTTCGTCCAGGGGAAAATATTTGTCAGCCTGCTGGGCCAGGCGGTACGACGAGAGCACTTGGAAGGTAGTATTCTCGGCCTGCTTGCCCATATCCTGAATGACCTTGAGCACCTCGGCAAAATCACCATCACCCGAAACCAGCACCGCCACATCGTAGGCGTCGGCATAGGCCAGCTTGAGCATGTCTATGGCTATCTGAATATCCACACCCTTTTCTACAAAACCCTCGCCGCGGCGCTCCAGCCGACCCAGCCGTACCATGACATAGGGCACCCGCTTCAGGTAGTTCAAAAAGCTCTGGTGAGCTTTGGCCGCCGGGTCTTCGCTGGGCAAAGGCGCATTGTAATAGTAGGCCCGCAATAACGAACGCCCCGCCGCAAGCGCCGAGACAAAAGCGACAAAATCCAGCCGATAGTCGGTTCCTAGCGTGGAAACCAGACCCTTGTACAAGTTACTGCCATCAATAAACACCGCCACGCGATCCATAGTTGCCGCCATGATAGAGGGCTATAAAAACCAGCACCGTATTGTCCAGCCATTTTGGGGGTTTGCGTGATTTTGAATGTGTTTCGCTAAGCACTATTTTTTGCCATGGTCGAAAACGAGCAGGCGTCGGTTCGGTCTGTTGACCAGAAGCCCGGAGCCGAAGGCCAAGAGCAAGTCCCTGTGGGTTGATCCAGGGTTTGAGGCTTTGTACAAACGCCTTAAGTCCAAGGGAAAGCGCTAAAAACCGGCTACGATGGGCCTGAGACATTCTGCTTGAATGCCTGCAAAATACCCAACACCTCATCTATATCGGCCTGGGTGTGTTCGGCAGAAACCTGGAAGCGGATGGAGTCTTCACCTTTGGGTACAACTGGATACACGATGGCCGTGGCGAGAACGCCGCGCTCGCGCAGATAGCGTACCAGGCGGTTGGTTAAAGCTCCATCCCGCAACACCAGTGGCACTACCGGATGTGCCCCCGGAAAAGACTCGTAGCCCAGGGATAGAAGCCCCTGGCGAAAACGCTGGGTCATGGCTTGCAGGTGGCGCAAGCGCTCCTGACCCTCGGGGGCCTGTAGCAGTTTCAGCGCGGCCCTGGCAGCAGCGGCCTCGCCGGGGGTGATGGGGTTGGAGTAGATGTACATGAGCGAGGTTTCCCGCAAATAGGCAATCAGGTTGCTGGGGCCCAGCACATATCCCCCGTTCACCCCAAAGGCCTTGCCCAGCGTCCCAACCAGGATATCGGCCCTGGTGGCGGTGTATTCCTCGGTGCCCCGGCCTGTGGGGCCAAAAGCCCCCACCCCGTGCGAGTCGTCCACCACCAGCAGAGCATTCTCGGCGAACTGGCTATCGTATTGCTGTACCAGGGCGGACATTTCTGCCAAGGGAGCATGTGAGCCGCGCATACTAAATACTCCGTCGGTTATAACCAACGCACGGCGGGCTCCTATCTCGATGGCTTTTTGCAAAGCCTGTTCCAGACTGCCCAGGTTCAGGTGCTTATAAACGATTTTTTCCAGGGGGCGTGCCAGACGCACCGCGTTGATGATGCAGTTGTGGTTGAGCTCGTCGCTAATCAGCACAGTCTGGTCGGTGGTCAGGGGCACCACCACACTCAACACCGTGGCGTAAGCCGAGGAAAAAATCATGGCGGCTTCCCGGCCATGAAAGCGGGCTAAGTCAAGCTCGAGCTCCACATGCGCCTTATAGGTGCCACTAATAAAGCGTACCGCTCCTGGCCCCACCCCAAAGCGCTCGAGGGCCTCTTCCTCGGCTTGCTTTAGGGCCGGATGCCTGGATAGCCCCAGGTAGCTATTGGAGTTCATTCGAATAAAAGGCTGATCGCCATACCCCTCCAACAAATAGCGCGGCCCTTTTTCTCCCTGGGGTGGTAAAACCCCCACAACTACCGCTTCGTGGCCTTTTCGGCGACCTTCTGTTTCCAGTGCCGCTACGGCCTGTTGCAAAACAAGATTCAGGCGGTTCAATGGCATTTTCAAGCCTCCCTAAGCGCTCGTTGAGAGAGTTTCTCGAGCATGTCGGTGGTCATGGCAGCCAGACTGTACTGTGGTTGCCAGCCCCATTCTTCTTTAGCGGCGCGGTCGTCCAGGGAGCGGGGCCAGGACTCGGCGATGGCCTGTCGAACAGGGTCAACTGCATAGTCTATGGAAAATTCGGGAAGATGCTTTTGAATCTCTGCGGCCAGTTCGGCGGGGGTACAGCTAAAGGCCGCCACGTTGTAAGCGTTGCGATGGCGAAGCTTTGCGGGGTCGGCCAGCATGAGTTCCTGGGTAGCCCGGATGGCATCAGGCATGTACATCAAGGGGAGACGGGTGTCGGGGGCTAAAAAGCAGCGATACCGGCCCCATTTCAGCGCATGATGAAAGATTTCCACCGCATAATCGGTGGTACCCCCACCCGGAAGAGCGGTGTGGGAAATCAAACCGGGGTAGCGCAGCCCCCGCACGTCCAGGCCAAAACGCTCTACATAATAGTCGCACAAAAGTTCGCCCGCCACCTTGGTCACCCCGTAGAGGGTGTTGGGGCGCTGGAGGGTGTCCTGGGGCGTGGGGTCCTTGGGTGTACTGGGGCCAAAGGCCGCAATCGAACTGGGCACGAATAGCTGTGCCCCCACTTGTCGCGCTCCCTCCAGGACGTTGTAGAGCCCCTCCATGTTGACCCGCCAGGCCAACTGGGGCTCGGCTTCGGCCCTGGCTGAAAGAATGGCGGCCAGGTGGTAGATCACCCGGATCCGGTAGCGCTCCAGCAGCGCCCGCAAAGCGGCTCCATCGGTACAGTCCAGCTGCTCGAAGGGGCCGTCCATTGAGGGGTGCAGGGGCGAACCCCTGCGCAGGTCGGTCGCCAACACGGCGTCGGCTCCGTATTGCAAACGCAGCGCGGGCACCAGTTCCGAACCCACCTGGCCCAAAGCACCGGTTACCAGTACTTGTACCATATAGTTTTATCCTATGCTTAGGCCCCGGGACTTCCCTACCGAAAAGCCGCCCCACATCCTATTCCGGCCTCGGCGAATGCACCACCCCCCCTTCACCATGTACATGGCCGTGGGCCACCTCTTCCTTTTCGGCCGGGCGTACTGCGTGGATGACAACGCGGTACTCCAGGGTTTTGCCCGCCCATGGGTGGTTGGCCTCGAGCGTCACCGAATCTCCTTCGACGGCCACCACCCGGTACAGCAAAGCCTGACCATCCACGCCTTCCGCGGTAAAAGCGCCGCCCAGTCGGGGCTCTTCGGGCAAATCACCCCGCGGCACCACCACCCGCTTGGTCGGGTCGTAGGGGCCATAGGCCGCCTCTGGCGGCAGCACCACCCGATACGCTCCTGGTTGTTTACCCAGCAGGGCATGTTCCAGGCCCGCGGGTAGGTTGGGTGCAAAGTGGGTCAGGATGGTGAGGGGGTGGCCTTCCGGGCTCCGGTCCACCACCTGGCCGTCAATTATGAGCTGATACTCGAAGCGAATGACCTGGTAAGACTTGATCTGCACCTTGGGCTCCTTATTGATAATATGTTATCATTAGACTGCGCGTTTAAATGTGAATCGTAAATAGGCTCTGTGCAGCGCGCTTTAGTATTGTATGGCCATGACGCAGTTTCAAAAGCGCATTCCGGTCAGTGTGGTTGGGGGGTTTTTGGGGGCGGGCAAAACCACCCTGGTCAACCATCTGGTCGCCACCGGCCAGCAGCGGTTTGGCATTATCGTCAATGAGTTTGGCGAAACCGGCATAGACGGCTCTCTCATCGAAAATGTGGATACCGACGGCATCGCCGAGCTATCCAATGGCTGTTTGTGCTGCGTGGGGCGCGAGGACCTGGTCTCGGCCCTGTTCAAGCTCATTGGACGTAAAGACAAACCCGAATACATCCTGATTGAACTCTCGGGGCTGGCCGACCCGGTGCCGGTGGCCCAGACCATAATGGATCCGTTTGCCCGCATAAAATTCGAACTGGACAGCATCATTGGGGTGGCCGATGCCCGCAACCTCGAGCAAACCCTGCGCGACGGCCCCGAGGGCGCCGTGCAACTGGCCTACGCCAGCACGGTGGTGCTCAACAAAACCGACCTGGCCACCCCCGAACAAATTGCCGAGGCCGAAAACCTCATCCGGAAAATCAATCCCCTAGCCCAGGTTTACTGCACGGCCCAGTCAAAGGTCAACCCCGAAGAGGTGCTGCACAAGCGGGCCTTCGACTTAGACTGGAAACCCCAGCACCACACCCACCTCCATACGCCCGATGTGCAAACCTTTACCCTTACGGCAGAAAGGCTCCTGGAGCGCCAGAAAGTAAACGAGTTTATTGACCAGTACCTGATATCCCGTCCCGACAGGGTTTTCCGCGCCAAGGGCTTCCTGAGCGTGCGGGGTTTCGAGAAGCAGGTGCTTTTTCAGTCGGTCAGGGAAATTTTTAGCCTCGAGCACGCCCAGACGCCGCCCAGCGCCCCCTCGCGCCTGGTGGTGATTGGCCGGGGCCTGAACCGCTTCGAGTACGAGGAAGCCTTCCAGGCCCTACAGGTGCAGTGATTCGCGTGCAAAGAAGCCAGCTGCAGGCAGCATTGTCGAGTACTGCTCCAAGCCACAATCAATATGCACCCGACACGTACCGGCTCACTCAACCCTCTGTGACTTCGTTCCTGTGCAATGGACGAGCCAGGAGTATGCTTTAGGGGTATGAGCACCGCCTTCGAGGTGGAAAAACTCGGGCTCGTACCCTATGCCGAAGCCTGGGCGTATCAAAAAAAAGTGCATGCCGAGGTGGCCGGTGGGCAACGCAAGCCCACCCTGCTGCTGCTGGAGCACCCGCGCACCATCACCTTAGGCCGGGCGGCCAAACCGGAGAACCTGCTTTTGAGCGAGTCGCAGTACCGGGCGCAGGGGATCGAGCTTTTTAGCATCGAGCGCGGGGGCGACGTGACCTACCACGGCCCGGGCCAGCTGGTGGGCTACCCCATCTTTCCCGTGGGGCGTCAGGTACGGGGATTTTTACGGCAGCTCGAGCAGGTCATCGTGCGGGTCGCCGGCACATACGGCATCGAGACCTACGCCACACCGGGCTACGCCGGAGTCTGGATTCGCAAACCCGCGCCCATAGCGAGCTGGCCCGATATCGAAGAAAAGCTTTGCGCTTTTGGAGTAGCGGTCAAGCAGGATGTGGCCCTGCACGGCTTTGCTTTGAATGTGAACACCCATCTGGACGATTTCAACCTGATTGTGCCCTGCGGCCTCAAGGATAAGGGTGTAACCTCGCTCCAAAAAATCCTGGGCCGAGAGGTTAGCATGAGTGAAGTAATGGAGCGGGTGGTAGTGGCCTTTGCACAAGTGTTTACAAGCTTCGACCATCCGCCTGCCCTGCCCGACACGCTAAAGGAACCGGCATGAGCAAACTCAAAACCGTTCAGCTCGAGGATTTCCAGCACGGCGGCCTGATAGAACTCAAGGTCATACCCAACGGCATCGCCCAGGAGCGCCCGGAGCCTGTAGACCGCAACAAGCCTGCCTGGCTCCGCGCCACCGTGCCCACCGGGCCCAACTACCAGCGTCTCAAGGAGCTCACCAAACGCCTGCGCCTCAGCACGGTCTGCCAGGAGGCCATGTGCCCCAACATCGGTGAGTGCTGGGGCCACGGCACCATGACCATCATGGTGCTGGGCAGTGTGTGTACCCGGGCCTGCAAGTTTTGCGCAGTAGACACCGGCAACCCCAAGGGCTGGGTAGATCCCTTAGAGCCCCTACACGTAGCCCAGGCCGTAGCCGAGATGGGCCTCAAGTACGTGGTGCTCACCTCGGTAGACCGCGACGACCTGCCCGACGGCGGGGCCTCGCACTTTGCCGAAGTGGTGCGCCAGATCAAGCGGCTCGATGCCTCGGTCAAGGTCGAGACCCTTACCCCAGATTTTCAGGGCAACCTGGCCGATGTGGAGACGGTGTTGCAGGGAGGGCAGGATGTTTTTGCCAACAACCTCGAGACCGTCCGCCGCTTGACCCCCAAGGTTCGCGACCCCCGGGCCGGCTATGATCAGACCCTGCGGGTGCTGGAGCACGCCAAAAAGGTGCGCCCCGAGGTGCTCACCAAGTCCAGTCTGATGCTGGGGTTGGGCGAAAGCGACGAGGAGATTCGCCAGGCCATGCGCGACCTGCGGGCAGCAGGAGTAGACATAGTGACCTTCGGGCAGTATCTGCGCCCCACCCAGCACCACCTGCCGGTCGAGCGCTACGTGACCCCGGAGGAGTTTGCCATGTACCGCGACTGGGGTTACGAAGAGGGCTTTATGGAGGTCTTCAGCGGCCCCCTGGTACGCAGCTCCTACCGGGCCGAAAAGGTGTTTTTTGAGGCCGTGAAGGCCGAGTAGGCGGGAGGGTGCCTTCCCCCTGACTCATTCCCAGGTATGTCCATCACCGTAAAAACCCGCAAAACAGCTCGCCTGCTGGCCTGGGGCGATGCAGTTTGTATCGCGCTTTTTGCCATCATCGGCCTGCAAAGCCACGGCGAGCCCGTAAGCCTTTCCGGCATCGTCCGCAACGCACTGCCCATACTGTTGGTCTGGTGGCTAGTTGCACCGTTTCTGCGAACCTACACCCGGCCTACCTGGCAAAACCTGCTCTACACCTGGGCCATTGCGGTCAGCACCGGGGTCTGGCTGCGCTTCATGGTGCTGCAAAAATCTTTCGATACAGGCTACCTGGTCTTTTGGACGGTCGCACTGGGGGCAACCCTGGTTCTGTTGCTGGCCTGGCGGGCGTTGGCTATCTTGCTGCTTCGCCGCCAACAAGCTCGAGCCTAACCTCGAGTATCGGAGCTTGCTTGCCAGTCGCTACACTAAAGCCATGCGAATCAATATTTCAGGCACCTCGCCTTACGAAGGGGTGGTGGGTTACAGCCGCGCTGTACGGGTCGGGCCATACATTCACGTGGCGGGCACAACCGCTACCGATGCCGGTGGGCAACTGGTCGGGCCAAACGACCCTTACACCCAGACCGTGCAGATTCTGCGCAACATCGAGACTGCCTTGAAAAAAGCTGGGGGTAGCCTCGAGCACGTGGTACGTACCCGCATTTATGTGGTCAATATCGAGCGCGACTGGCGGGAAGTGGGCCGCGCCCACGGGGAGTTCTTCGCTCAGATTCGCCCGGCCTCCACCATGCTCGAGGTGAGTCGCCTGGTTGAGCCCGAAATGTTGGTGGAGATCGAGGCAGATGCCATCGTACCGTGAAGATATGGTCTAGACGCTCCTGTGTTGTGGGTTTCAGGCCTATCAAGCGTCAGGGGCAAGCGCCAAAGGCAGTCTAATTCACTGCCGTGGGCTTTTTGCAATCAACTGCCAGCGCAACGTGTGTCGGACATCGGGCTGCTTTGAACGTGTAGAGTGTGTACCATGCGCTTGCTTTCCATCAATCTGGGTCGGCCAGAACTTTTACAAATTGCCCAGCAAACCACCACCACCGGTATTTATAAAAACCCGATCGAGACCGCGCAAGTATCCACTTTGGGACTATCCGGCGACCATGTAGCCGACCAGGAACACCACGGCGGCCCCGACCAGGCCGTGTATGTGTACAGCGCGGAGGATTACGACTGGTGGATGGAAAAGTTGGGCCAGGCCCTCGAGCCCGGCACTTTTGGCGAGAACCTGACCTTCTCAAGTTACGGCCAGGGGCCGGTGCGTATTGGCGACCGGTTCCGGGTCGGCCCGGTTTTGCTAGAGGTTTCCGCCCCCCGCATTCCCTGCGCCACGCTGGCCGCCCGCATGGGCGACCCCAACTTCGTCAAGAAATTTCGGCAGGCAGCTCGTCCGGGGTTTTATGCCCGGGTGCTCGAGGAGGGCCAAGTCCGGCACGGTCAATCCATCGAAAAAATAGCAGCCCCAGCCCAAAACGCAACGCTGCTGGAGGTCTTTGACCTCTGGTACGACAAAACCCCCGATGCTGCCCGGCTTCGCTGGATCCTGACCGCCCCGCTGGCAGAACGAGCCCGAGCTGTTTATGCCGAGCGGCTAAAATCAATTGAAGCGCTTTGACCTGGCTCGAGTTAGAGCGGCCTCCCACGAATAGTCGGGACGGCGGTTTTTGCCGTACCGACTACAATACGACGCACCGTGTGCCTCGTATTGGTGGGAAGCGCGATGGGTAAAACACTCCGCATCGCATGTGGAGTGTTTGTGGGAAACGCGATTACAATATGAATCCCTGCACAGACATTCCGACCGGCTACCAGAACATTCATCCACTAGCGTAAAAAACCAAAATCCATATTCTCGGAAACCGCCAGATTTTGCCAGCTCCAGCAACTTATCGCAGTCTTCACAGACGTGGCCACTTATCGAGGCGGCCAATGTTCTGTCCAGGACAAAGGATTCTTATACCGGATTCAAAAGGGCAGTTTGCTAAAAGCGAAAACCGCAGAGGTTCCCTTTTGAAATCAGTATAGGGCAGTCTGCGGTTGGATTCGAGGTATTGGGGATAGCAAACCCAGGTTAGTCGCATAGCGGCTATGGCCCAATGGCCACCCCCTCGCCTCCCATATTATGCTAGCGCTCGTCTCACCCTGGTGTATTTTTACGATTCGACAAAAAAATGCCGCCCCTCGGGCGGCATGTGAACATCACTTGCTTTCAGCTCTTGGCTCTGGGCAATTTATACCAGATTAGGTTGATTTGTTACCGAACGATGACGAATCAACCCGACCAAAGGAACGCTCTAGGACTCAAAAAGACAACTTATGGAGTCTTTGGTTTTGTAAACTGTCTTTTTGAATCCGGTATTATGCCTTGTCGGCCACCACCGAGACCTTGAGGGTCATGGGGACTTCGGGGTGGGGCTTGTAGGCCAGGGCATAGTCGCCTAGGTCTTTGATGGGTTTTTCCAGGGCCAGCTTCTTGGGGTCAATGGTGATCTGGTGCTGGGCCTCGAGGGCGGCGGCAATTTCGCGGCTGGTAACCGAGCCGTAAATCTTCTGGTCACCGGCCTTGACCTTGAGGGTCAGGGTGATGGGTTCCAAGAGCTCCCTCAGGCGCTCGGCCTCGGCCTTGCGCTCGGCGGCCTTTTTGGCCTGGGCACGAATTTTGGCTTCCAGGGTCTTGAGGTTGCTCTCGGTGGCCAGGGTAGCGATCCCCCGAGGCAGCAGGTAGTTGCGGGCATAGCCCGGTTTCACATTGACCACTGCCCCCACATCCCCCAGGTTCTCCATAGGTTCAAGCAGAATCACTTTCATCTTCCACTCTCCCTATTTCCGTACCAGCTTCTCGGTAAAGGGCAGCAAGCCCATCATGCGGGCCCGCTTGATGGTGCGGGCCAGCTTGCGCTGATCCTTGGCGTTGAGTCCGGTACGGCGACGAGGCAAAATCTTGCCGGTCTCGGACAGGAAACGCCTGAGGATATCTACGTTCTTAAAATCGTTGAGGTCAAAAGCCCCCACGGCTGCGGCTACTTTGGGCTTGCGGCCACGGCGCATACCGCGCTCACCCCGTTCACGGTCTTGGCGGTCGCCTTTGGGCCCCCGGTTGGACATCTTCTTGGTGCTCAAAACGGTAAATCCTCCTCAGGTGGGAAATCGTCTTCCAAGCCTTCATCAATATCTACCTTACCCGTACGGCCTTTGGCTGCGGTTGCAGCGCTTTGGGAACTGTTTCCACCTGTACTTTGTCCAGTTCCACGGGCAAGTCGCTCGAGGCGGGAAAGCTCCACACGGGTGGTGTATCGCCTTGTGCCGTCCTGAGCGGTCCAGGAGTCGTTCACCAAGCGTCCGATTAGGAACGCTCCGTCTCCTTTTTTGAGTTCTGCCGCAAACTCGGCCAGCTCGCGCCAGGCCTGAGCTTCCACATAGTGCACCTTTTCCTGTTCGCCCCCCTGGCGGGTGGTGAACTTTTCGTTCACGGCCAGCGAAAGACGGGTCACGGCGGTTCCCTGAGGGGTGTAGCGCAGTTCGGGGTCCCGGGTCAGGTTACCCACCAGCATCACGTGGTTGAGGCCGTCCTTGAGGCGCTCCTGTCCACGGGCATCGGTAACGGTCACCTGGCCCCGCTTGCCTTCCAGGCTCACAATCTCCATGCGGTCGGCGCGGATGTCCAGGCTGCTCTTTTTCTGACCGTCCTGCTCCCAGGCGCGGTACTCGAGCTTGCCATCCACAAAGAGCGCCATGCCCGCCTTCAGGGTGTCGCCCCAGAACTCTGCACTTTTACCCAGCAGCTTAACCCGGTGATACCAGGCAGGTTCGCGGGTCTGGCCCTGCTCATCGGTAACCACATCGTTGCCGGCCAGGTTGAGTTCCATCACGGCCAGCCCACCAGCAGTGTAGCGCAGTTCGGGGTCTTGGGTCAGGGTGCCTACGAGGGTAACGCGGTTGAGGCCTCGAGCCATATCAATCAGTCCTTTTTCGTTTTGGTCTTTGCTAGTCTACATCCGGCATTTTGCAGCGTGCCTTTAGCTTTTGGCTTTGGGCTACTTGCTTATAGCCTTTGAGTTCCGTTACGGTCTCTGGCCTCAGAACTCAGGTTGGGCCAAACAGCTTATTTCTTCTTCTTGCTGTTTCGCCATTCGGGACGGTCGCGGAGGATGGTCACACGACGTACATGATCGCGCAAGCGTAGTTCACGCTGCAGCGCGGCGTTGCTATCCCCAGCCATTTCCACGGTGTAGAAAAGCACGTTGCCTTCGGGGTCTTTCTGGATGGGATAGGCCAGGCGGCGGTTACCCCAGTCGTCTACGTTTTTGATCTGGGCACCGTGGCGCTCGAGGGCAGCCTTAATGATGTCTTTTTCCTGGGCCGCCTGAGCCCCGTCGAGGTTGGGGTTGAGAATCACATTGACTTCGTACTGCGGCATATTCACCTCCTTTCTGGTTTGGTCGTACCCGCTGGCGCAGCTTTACGCACAATACAGCTGGGCACAACACAATCTAGCGACCCTTTCGGGTCACGCAAGGTGAGAGTATATCAGATGAAGGCCAGTAGGGCCAATTAATCATCAGACATCACGTGCAACCCACCTCTTTAAGCCCCTAAACACGAAATCTCAAGACACCCCTGCGATGAGATAATGGCCCCTGGCTCGAACAGGGCCTTATTTCTCAAGGGGATTTTCGGTATCATGAAACGAGTTGCAAGCACCCAACAAGAAGTTTCTTATGCGAAAGAAGTCAGCCACAAAGCGTTCTCCCTCCACTTCCGTATCCAAAAAAGAGCTGGATCGGCGGCTCAAAGAAGCCACCATGCTCAAGCAAATTGTGGCTACTTCGGGGGCGCCTCTTGACCCACTAACCGTACTGAACGTTATTTGTAGCGAACTCACAGCCGTGGTAGGCGTACAGCACGCAGGGTTTGCCCGGCTCTCGGAGGACGGGCGCTACCTGACCATCGTTTCGGAATTTGGCGCAGGTCAGGCCCGCAACACCCATGACCGAATTTCACTCGAGGGCAACGAGATCACCCTGGAAGTCATGCGCGAACGCAAGCCGGTCTCGGTGCCCGACGCCCAGCACGACCCCCGCATGGGCGCCGGGCGCGAGGTAGCCAAGCGCTTTGGCGTGGTCTCGATGCTGCTGGTGCCCATTCTGGCCGGCGACCGGGTGCTGGGAACCCTGGGACTGGACAGTTACGAGCCCAGGGAGTTCAGCCTTGATGAAATTGAGATCGTAATGGCGGCCTCGAGGGCCGCCGCTCCCCTGCTGGAGAATGCCCAGCTCTTTGAGCAGCTTCGCAGCGAGCTGGCCGAGCGCAAGCGGGCCGAGTGGGAGCTCCGCCAGTCGCGTGCGCTGTATCAGGAACTGGTCAACTCGCTGGGCGGGATTGTATGGGAGGCAGAATTCCAGAAAGATACCCTGGTCTTCACCTTTGTGAGCCGCCAGGTCGAGCGGGTGCTGGGCTATCCGGTAGAGCGCTTTTTGGGCCCCCGCGAGGCAAGTGTGTGGCCCAGGGTGCTCTATCCGGTGGACTTCGAGATGGTTTCGCAGCGTTTGCGTAGCCTGTCGGTGGCCCTCGAGACCACCGAGGTCGAGTACCGCGCCTTCGACAAGGAGGGGCGCATGCACTGGTTCCAGGATAGGGTCAGTGCCATGCAGGAACCCGGCGGCGGGGTGCGCTTGCGCGGCCTGATTGTAGATGTAACCGAGCACAAACGGGCGGTTCGCCTCGAGCGCGACCGCAACCTGGCCCTGGAGATGATTGCCCGGGGAACCGAGCTCGAGGATATCCTTGGCGCCACGGTTGAGATGCTCAGTTCACAACTCCCCGAGGTAGGCTGCGCCATCCAGATTGCCAAAGGAGAAAATCTCAACACTGTGGCCAGCCACGGCCTGCCCGAGGTGGTAGTACGCTTCCTGCAAACCAGCCCCATCGGCCCTTTTGGGCACAACACCGCCCTGGGCGAAACTTCCGAAACGGATAACCTTGACCTGAAGAAAGACCTCCCCGCCGAAGTACAGCGAGCCCTGCTGGTAGCGGGGTATCGGTACGGCCTAACCCTGCCCATCCGCACCAAGGAAGGGGTACTGGGCGCCCTGAGCGTGCTCGGGCCCACCATCCTCGAGCCCGATAGCCGGGCCATCCACGCCACCGCCGACCTGGCTGCCATTGCGGTAGACCGGCAGGCGCTGATTGAGGAGCTGGAATACCAGGCCACCCACGATGCCCTGACCCGGCTGCCCAACCGGATGCTCTACCAGGAACGCCTGCAGCAAGCCATGAGCAGAGCACAGGAAAAAGACCGCCTGGTAGGGGTGATTTACATTGACCTCGATAGCTTCAAACAGGTCAACGATACCTTCAGCCACGCCACCGGCGACGAACTCTTGCGTAGCATCGCCCGCCAGCTCAGCCTCGCGGTGCGGCCTACCGACTCGGTAGCCCGCCTGGGCGGCGACGAGTTCGGGGTCATCCTGGCCGACCTCCCCTCGGTCGAAATGGCCGAGCGCCTGGCCGAAAAAATCGCCCAGGAAGTAAATGCCAGCGTGCGCATTGGCAACCGGGCCCTCGAGGTTACGGCTTCCATTGGCCTGGCCATCTACCCCCGTGACGGCAGCGACCCCGACACCCTCTACCGCCACGCCGACCGCGAAATGTACAAGGCCAAGGGGCAGGCTGTCGACAAAAGCTCAAGTTAGCCAGACGGCCCCGGGCATCCGGCCCCCGTTCAAAACCCAGGCTATTTCGCGCCCCAGCAAGGCCCCCACCACATTCCCGGTTCCGCTGTAGGCGCCAATGGCCCAAACGCCGGGCCGTACCTCCTCGGCAATGGGCAAGCCCGTGGCGGTATAGGCCACCGAGGCGGCCCAGCGATGGGTAATGGGGACCTGAATACCCAGTTGCCGAAGCAGTTGCTCCAGCCGGACCTGCACGGCCTCGCTGGGCGCTGCCTCCATGGTCCATTCGGCTTCTCCTCCCGCGTCGCGCATGCCACCCAGGGCGATGCGCCCATCGGGCAGCTGTTGCCAGTAGTCGTAGCCCCAGCGCCGATAGACCGGTCGGGGATAACGCCTATCCACCGGGGCGGTGGCCAGCATCTGCAAGCGGGCTGTGCGTACCCGGCCTTTCAGTTCAGGCAGCAATTGCTCGAGCCTGCCATCTACCGCTACCAGAACCTGCTCACAAAGAACCCGTCCCTGGGGGGTTTGTACCTCCTGGCCCCTAATGAGCAAGGCCGGGCTGTTTTCAAAGAGCCGGGCCCCTTTGTCCAGAGCCTGTCGAGCCAGCATTCGGCAACGCAGTAAGGGGTTAAGGGCTCCGTCGCTAGGAATCAACAACCCTCGCCCCTCCGGGCCTTCATAGGGCTCCGCTTGAAAGCCATCGGCCCGCAGGGCTTGTAGATGCAATGTGCAGTCTTCGAGCTCTTCCGCCGAAGCGGCTATTCGCAGCGAACCCACCTGCCGGATGGCCTGGGGGGTCTCGGTTTTCATGTGTTCGATCTGCTCGAGGGTGGCCTGGTAAAGGCGCCGGGCAAGGTCGCGTCCGTGATCGGATACGGTCTGGTGGTAAAACCTGGCAAGGCCCGCCAGCAAAAACCCCCCGTTGCGGCCTGCCGCACCCCCCGCCACCGAGCCCGCATCGAGTCCAATCACCTTTCGGCCCAGCCGCAGAAGTTCTAGCATGGCCGAAAGCCCCGACCCCCCCAGCCCTATCACGCATATTTCAGCCTCGTGCTGACCCTCCAGACCGGGCAATGCCTGCCAGTTTCCATCGTCCCAAACGGGGGTGTTCACGTCTCCAGCATAAGGCGCAAATAGCCGAAGCGAATAGCTGATAGCGCTACTCCACCAACAAGGAAGCTTCTTGCAGCTCAAAGGGAGGATGGCAAATCACCCAAGACCGAAAGACCACACGCCAGGAAAGAAGCATCGCACGGTGAATCTGAATGACCATACCGAACGAACCAGCATCCCGTAAGGAATCTGCGGCTCCTGAGCAATCTGGCTACCGTCGTGCTTTTACTATCGGCTTTTCTGGTGGAGGCGAAGGGATTTGAACCCCCGACCTTGTCCTTGCAAAGGACCTGCTCTCCCGCTGAGCTACGCCCCCAGGGGCCAAACAGCACCAAGGAGTATAGCAACGAACAGGGCTTCCGTAAAGGGTATTGCTCGGGTATACTTTTTTTTTGGGTGTGCCAAGCGCGGCCTGGGGTTAGGGAACGGTACCCAGGGCAAAAGCGCAGCCAGCACAAATCAACGCCCGCTCCAACCGTCCCGTTAGGAGAAAACATGGCTGCAAACGTAAGCATTAAGGAACTGCTCGAGGCCGGTGTGCACTTTGGCCACGAGACCAAGCGCTGGAATCCCAAGATGAAGCGCTACATCTACGCCGAGCGTAACGGCATTTTTATCATTGACCTGCAAAAAAGCATGGTCGAGCTCGAGCGCACCTTCAAGTACGTGCAAGACCTGGCCATGCGGGGGGCCACCATCCTTTACGTAGGCACCAAGAAGCAAGCCCAGGAGATTATTCAGCAGGAAGCCGACCGCGCCGGAATGCCCTATGTCAATCAGCGCTGGCTGGGTGGGATGCTCACCAACTTCCGCACCATCACCGCACAGGTCAACCGCCTCACCGAGCTCGAGGCCCTCTTCGCCTCGGAAGACATCAAAGAGCGGGTCAAGACCGAGCAGGTCAAGCTCCAACACGAGCTCGAGCGACTGCAAAAGAACCTGGGCGGCTTCCGCAAGCTGCGTCGCCTGCCCGACGCGATCTTTGTAGTTGATCCCACCAAGGAGGCCATTGCAGTCAAGGAAGCCCGCAAGCTGGGTATTCCCGTGATCGCCCTGGCCGACACTGACTCCGACCCCGACGTGTGCGACTTTATTGTGCCCGGTAACGACGACGCCATTCGCTCGATTCAGCTCATCGTGAGCCGCATGACCGATCTGATCGTCGAAGCCCGTGGTGGTGGGCGTGAAATTCCCGCTACCAGTACCGATGTGGACGCCACACCCGAAGCAGCAGAAGCATAAACCAGGCTCGGGTCAAGGGTTCCAGGCCCAGGGCAATAGCTATACCCAGAGCCCGGAATCCTGAGCCCAGAAGCCTCCAGAGGTGAAACCGATGACACAACTTGAGCAAATCAAGAAACTACGCGAACAAACCGGCGCTGGCATGTCCGACGTCAAGAAGGCTCTGGAAGATGCCGGCTGGGACATGGAAAAGGCCACCACGCTGCTGCGCGAGCGCGGTGCCCTCAAGGCCGCCAAGAAAGCCGACCGCGAGGCCCGCGAGGGCATTATTGGCTCGTACATTCACCACAATCTGCGCGTGGGGGTGATGGTCGAGCTCAACTCCGAGACCGACTTCGTGGCCCGCAACGAGGAGTTCCAGCGTCTGGCCAAGGACATCGCCATGCACATCGCCATGGCCAACCCCCGCTACGTGAGCGTCGAGGAGGTTTCGCAAGAAGACCTCGAAAAGGAAAAGGCCATCTATATCCAGCAGCTCCTCAACGAAGGAAAGCCGCAAAACATCGCCGAGAAAGCCGCCGAAGGCCGTCTTAAGAAGTTCTACGAAGAGACGGTTCTTCTGGAGCAACCTTTTGTAAAGGACGAGAAGGTCAAGGTGGGCGAACTCATCAAGGCAGCCGTTGCCAAGATAGGCGAAAATATTCAGGTCAAACGCTTTGCCCGATTCGAAGTCGGAGCGTGATGGATGCTTTGCAAGGGTCGAGAGTCCAGAGGCTTTCGGCCCTTTACTTTTTGGCTTGCTCGTAAAACATTCAAAAAAATATGAATAGCGGCGAAGGGGGCCAGATGAAATACAAGCGTGTTCTGCTCAAACTATCGGGTGAATTTATGAGCGGCAATGGCTTTGGTATCCAGCCTGAAGCCACCAAGGCACTAGCGCATGAAGTGGCGAAGGCCCATCGGCTTGGCGTGCAGGTTGCAATTGTGGTGGGTGGGGGAAATTTCTGGCGGGGTGCGCGGCAGGGCGTGGGCATGGATCGGGCCAGCGCAGACTATATTGGCATGCTAGCCACCATCATGAATGCCCTGGCCTTGCAGGATGCCCTCGAGTTCATCGGCGTACCCACCCGCGTTCAAACGGCCCTGACCATCCAGCAAGTCGCCGAACCCTACATTCGCCGCCGGGCCATACGGCACCTGGAAAAGGGCCGGGTGGTGATCTTTGGTGGCGGCACCGGCAACCCCTACGTGACCACCGACACCGCTGCGGCTCTGCGTGGCCTGGAAATGAACGTGGACGCAGTATTGATGGCCAAAAACAAGGTGGATGGGGTGTACAGCGACGACCCACGCAAAAACCCCGCTGCAATCAAGTACGACGATCTCACCTACCACCAGGCCCTGGTAGAAGGCTTGCAGGTGATGGATGCTACCGCCATGGCCTTGTGTCAGGAGCAAAATATGCCCATCGTGGTTTTTGATATGTTTACGGAGGGCAATCTGGAGAAAATTATCAAAGGGGAACGTGTGGGCACCCTGGTGCATAGCTAGGGCTACGGGAAGGTCAAGTACCACAGCCTACAGGCCCGCTGCCCCGCAACCTTTGAGCAATTTAGGGGTAAGCTATCCAGGATTAAGGAGGCAATCATGCTCAAAGACCTCTACGCCGAAGCCAAGAATCACATGCAGAAATCGTTGGAAGCCCTCGAGCACCACCTGGCCACCATGCGAACCGGAAGGGCCAATCCCGCCATTCTGAACAACATCAAAGTCGAATACTACGGCTCCGCCATGCCCCTGAACCAGGTGGGTACTGTCTCCTCACCCGATCCGCGCACTCTGGTGGTGCAATCCTGGGATCCGGGCATGCTCAAAGAAATCGAGAAAGCTATCCGCGACTCCGATCTGGGCCTAAACCCCACCAACAAGGGCGATGCCCTTTTCATCAACATTCCAGCCCTGACCGAAGAGCGTCGCAAAGATCTGGTCAAAGCAGTCAAACACTACGCCGAAGAAGCTAAAATTGCTGTTCGTAACGCCCGGCGCGAAGCCCTCGACAAAGCCAAGAAGATGGAGAAGGAAAAACACCTCTCCGAAGACGACATCAAGCGCGCCGAGGCCGAAATCCAGAAGATCACCGACGATTTTATCCACAAGATTGACGAGGCTTTGCACAAGAAGGAGCAAGAAATCCTGGGTGGCTAGAGCGCTCTGCGCCTTTTAGCTGGCCTTACGTCCAAGAACAATCTCGGGGTCAGGGACGAGTCTCTTCATGATGCAGCAAAGGCCCCAACGGCCAGGCGCGTTCGACCCTGGCCCTGGTTATTCTTAGAGCAGCACTCACAAATACCCGTTACGGCGGGGTTTGCTGTGCGGGGTACATTCCCCACCACAGAGTACCGTCTTTTGAGCCCACCTGAGGGCAACTTAGCGCATCAACTGCTGGATGATGCCCTGGAAAACCTGCGCGCGCCGCTCCACGCTCAGGCTACCCAGGTCGCCACTCACGAAGCTCGCCTTGCCCTTGCCGTAAGCGCTGGACTCGGCCACTGGGCGCTGTCCCTGGTTGTTGCTAATAAGCATCAGCCGCCCGCCCTGCTCCACATACGCCCGAAGCATTTTGCGGTGGGGCTCGGGCCAGTTGTCGCTCCAGTTAGCGGGCAAGACCCAGATAACCAGTGCGAAATCGTCTACCTTGTCGGCTCCGGGCCGCTGCTCGGGTTTGATCTGCATCACCTCGGTGCGAAAGCCCAGGCTATCCAGGGCCCGCCTGGCCCCATCTGCACCGGTGGTCTCGACGATTAGCAGCGCGGTTTTTTCCCCTGGCTGTGGGTTGCTGGCAGAGGGCTGCCCAGGCTGGGGTTGGCTGGTCTGGGGAGGTTGCGGGGCCGGTGGGGGGGAAGGTGGGCTGGGTTGAGTAGCTTGCGCGTTGTCGGGTTGCTTGGGGCGCAGTATAGCCAGTGCTTCTCCCAGGCGAATGAGCCCCCGGCCACTGCCAGCAACCTGGAGGTTTTGTGCCGAGCTGAGCAGAGCCTGCCGCACTTGCTCGGCCTTGAAGCCACCCGACATGAGTAAGGCAGCGCTGCCGGCAGCAATGGCAGTACTCACCGAAGTGCCGCTCATGGCCATGTAACGCCCGCCGGGAATGGTGGAGAGCACATCCACGCCGGGGGCGACCAGGTCGGGTTTATTCAGCACCACATTGTAGGGCGCGCCCCAGCGCACCTCGCCCCGGCTGCTGAAGCCCGCGACCTGGTTGGACGGGTTCGTGGCCCCAATGCCGAGCACATCGGGCATGTTGCCCGGCGAGGCAGTGCTGCTACCCGAGTTTCCTATCGCAAAGACCGGCAGCACCCCCATCTGTTTCATGCGTTCGATGGCGGCAGCAAACTCTGTCCAGGTGCCTTCCATACCCAGCGACATCGAGACCACCTGCACGTTTTGCTCGAGCACCCAGTCCAGCCCACCCAATACCTGCGCCAGGGTGCCATAGCCATCGGGCAGCACCAGTGCCGAAACCAGGCGGGCCTCGGGGGCTACCCCGACATTATTGCCCACCAAAAGCCCGGCGGTATGGGTTCCGTGAAGGGAGGAGTCGTAGGGCTCACTGGGGCGGGGGGTGCCATCGGGGCTGACCACCGCAAAGGCTGCAACTTTGCCGCGCAAATCCGGGTGGGAGGCATCCACGCCGGTATCCAGGTGTCCAATGCGAATCCCCTGACCGCGCAGACCGCTGGCCCACAGACCGGGTGCCCCGATGTGCTGTAAAGCCCAGTTGCTACCGCTGTTTACCGGAGCCGAGAGGGCCGAAGCCACCGGCTGGGTCATCCGAACTGCCCGGTTGGTGTAGACCCGTCGCACGCCCGGCATCTGCATCAGGCGCTCTACCTGCGACTCAGGTACACGCACCAGAAAGCTCTGGCTGGCCCAGAACCCTCCGGCAGCCTTAATTTTGAGGCGGCCCTGCATCTGACCGAGGTGGGCCTTGAGCAATCGCATCAGTTCGGCCCGGGCCTGCCCGCGGGGTAGTTGCGGCCCATCAAGTTCAACAATTACTTCCACCGTGCGCGATTGGGCCAGGGAAAAAGGTGCCAGCGAGATGAGCCACAACAGGGCGAGTAGAAAGCGGAGCATCATGGCTACAGGCTAGGCGGCGGCCCGTGGCCCTGATTGAGCGAAATCTAAAGAAATCTTGGGATTGGGGTTGAGCGTTGCTTAAGGTGGGCCCGCCAATATTCGAAACGCTCGAGCCGAAGAGTTTGCTCCACAGGCCAATCCCCTGTCGCAGGTCAAAAGTCAGGGACATTGGAGTCGCTGAGAAGCGCCCCAGCACAGCGCATTATTCCGGGCCTTGCTCAGTACTACCCCAACCCTCCCCAGGCCGTAGGGAAAAGGGGAAAAAGTTAGGGGTAACCACAGATGGAAACCGTGGAAGTGTATACGTGTCTGTATAGCTATGGACTTAGGCAGGCAGCAAGAATGTTCCCTGTGGCGCGAACTGAACCTTGACCCTCTCGCCGCGACCCGGGAGCTCTGGGGCGTCGCCGGCCACCACCCCCTCGAGACGCCCCACCGGGGTATCCACGCTAAATTCGGTGGAGGAACCCAGGAAGGAGACATGGTGTATGGTGCCGTCCAGGCCATCGCCGCTCAGGTGTACCTTTAGGGCCTCGGGACGCACCATGACGGTCACTTTACCCGAGATGCCTTCTTGCTGGTAAGGCTGCTGGTAGCCCGCCACCTGAATGTGTCCGGCGCTGTAGTGCCCTTCGAAGAAATTAGCCCGCCCGATGAAGTCGGCGGCGAAGCGGCTAACGGGCCTGGTGTAGAGGGTGCGTGGGTCACCCTGCTGTTCGATGACCCCTTTGTTCATCAGCACCACCAGGTCGGAGATGGCCATGGCCTCTTCCTGGTCGTGGGTTACGTAGAGTGAGGTAATGCCCAGCTCCTGTTGCAGATCGCGGATTTCCTCGCGAACCCTTTTGCGCAGTTTGGCATCGAGGTTCGAGAGCGGTTCGTCGAAGAGCAGTACCCGCGGCTGCATCACCAGTGAGCGGGCCAGGGCCACGCGCTGCTGCTGCCCCCCCGAAAGCGCAGCTACCGGGCGTTCCTCCAGGCCGGTCAGGCCCACCTGTTGCACCACCTCGGCTACCCGTTCGCGGATTTCCTGCTTGGGGCGGCGGGTCACCTCGAGGCCATAGGCAATGTTCTGATACACATTCATGTGGGGAAAAAGGGCGTAGCTCTGAAACATCATGGTGATGTCGCGCAGATAGGCCGGTAGCCGGGTTACGTCCTCCCCGCCAAATAAAATCCGTCCCTCGGTGGGGCGCTCGAGGCCCGCAACCATGCGCAGGATGGTGGTTTTGCCACAGCCCGAAGGGCCCAGCAGGGTGATGAGCTTGCCTGCCGGTAGCTCCAGGTCTACTTTTTCGACCGCCGTGACCTTGCCAAATTTCTTAACGATGCCCTCGAGCTTGACCGATACCGCTTGTTGCTTTCCGGTGTGGGTTGCCGATACCGTTTGTTGCATAGTGACCTCATACTGCGGCTTCCAGGGAGGTGCCGCGTCCCAGCCGCCGCGAGACGGCAAACAGAATTAAAATGACCGTGAGCAGCCCTAGAATCATCACCGTGGCCATGGCTGCGCCCCGACCCAGATCGCCCTGTTCTATCCAGCGCAGCATGAGCACCGTAGCCAGGGCGTTTCCAGGGCTAATCAGGAAGATAATCTGGCTTATGGCGGTCATGCCGCGGACAAACGCAAATACCAGCCCAGCCAGAAGTTGCGGTATAAGCAGAGGGATCAAGACTCGGCGCAATGTGGTACTGGAAGGGGCCCGCAGCAGGGTGGAGGCCTCCTCGAGGCTCTTGTCTATCTGCGAAAGCCCCGAAATAACCCCCCGCACTGCCGCCGGCATGTTGCGAAAGACCAGCGCCAGCACGATGATGATGCCGGTGCCGGTGAGGAGCCAGGGGCCGGTGTTGAAGGCCAGGATGTAGGCCACCCCCATCACCGTGCCGGGGGTGGCAAAGGAGAGCATCGAACCGACCTCCAACAGCCCCCGTCCCCAGAACTGCTGCCTCGAGACCAGATAAGCAATCAAAAAACCCACCAGGGTAGCAATGATGGCGCTGATAAAGGCCAGTTGGGCGGTCTTGAGCAGCACCGGCAAGCCCAGGTTGGTCAGGTCGACGTAGTGCTTGAAGGTAAAGCTGTTGTTGATGCCCCAGATCTGCACAAAAGAGCCAAAGAAAATGGAGAAGTACAGCAGCACCACCGCCAGCCCCCACAGGGCCAGGATGGTTTGCAGGGTGCGCTCGAGCCAGACCGGCAAGGGTGAGAAGTTGCCCGCCCCTGGCTTGCCGGTGACCGTGACGAACGAGGTGTTGCCCAGCCAAAGCCGCTGCAAGCCAAATATGACGAGCACCAGGCACAAGAGCACGGCGCCGTAAACGGCGGCCTCGTTGGGGTCATAACGCCCGGTCAGGGCCAGGAACACCTCGGTAGACAGGAAGTTGCGGTCGCCGCCCAGCAGCATGGGGTTGCCGAAGTCGGCCAGCGACTCGATGATGGTGAGCAAGAAGGCCGCAGCCAGGCCAGGGCGCAGCAAGGGCCAGGTAATGTCGCGGAAGGTTTGCCAGGGGTGGGCCCGCAGGGTGGTTGAGGCCTCCTCGAGGGCCGGGTTAAGCCCCTGCACCGAACCACGCAGAATCAAAAAAGCTACCGGTGTGAAGGCGAAGACCTGCGCAATGGCCACCCCGTTGATGCCAAACAGAAAGCTGGTCTTGAGCCCCAACAGGTCGCTGGTGATGATTCCGCTGCGCCCAAGCCAGTAGATGAGGGCAAAAGCAAACACAAACGGGGGGGTAATCAGGGGCAGCAAGCTTACCACCCCCAGGCTTCGCCGTACCCAGACCGCCCTCGAGCGCTGCTCCAGGAGCGCAAACACCAGCCCCAGGGCAGTGGTGATGGGAGCCACGATCAGCGCCAGGTAAAGACTGGTGGGGAAAGCCCCGCCGCCAAAAATTCCCGCCCCGATAATCCAGCCCAGCACCAAACCCACGCCCAGTCCGGTCAGGACTCGAGGCCCACGCAGACCCCCGCGTGCCGCCAACCCGGCCCCCAGGAGCCCCAACCCCAGGGTGGTCAGGTTCACCAGCAGTTGTTCGGAGTGGTCGGTGTAGGGGTTTTCAATACTGATGAAGAGGGGCGAGGTGAGAACGCTTTGAATCTTGTTCAGGGTGAAGACCCCCTTGACCAGCACCGACTCACGCAGCACGGTAAAGAGCGGGTAAGCGATGAACAGCAGCACGAACAGCGAACATACCAGGATGCTGCTGGTCACGAAGGGGTCGTTTTGGATGATGCCCGACTCGCTCAATCCGATACCCACCATCACCAGCAGGGCAGTCAACACAAGAAGTGCGCCCACCCCGAATGGCACCGAGGTGGAGACCAGCCAGCCCACCCCAACCAGGAACCCCGCCCCTCCCAGCCCCACCAGGGCGTAGCCGCGCTGTACCAGGGGCAGATGCAGCAGGCTCGATAGGGTCAGCACTGCCACCACCGCCAGCAGTACCCCACCCAGCCAGGGTGCTTGGTTCAACACCAGGAGCTTGCTATCGAACTCGAGCAAACTGCGGTCGGTGCGCCCCCAGGGCAGCACCAGCAGGCTTACCAGAGCGACCAAGCCTGCCATCCAGGCCGGTGAGCGTCCACTGGCAATGCCCTTGAGACTCGTTTTTCCAATCACCGCCATGCGGGCCCCCCTCATCAAGAACTCGAGCCTACTCGTGGAATCGGCTCGAGTTCCACATCTTTTATCTTTTGCCTTTTTACCGCCAAACCCCACTTAGAGGATTGGCTACCGTGCTTCCAACAAAGGGTTATGCTGTCTGAAGCATGTTCCTGACTATCAAGTGGCTCAGCGCCGGGGCAGCGGGAAGACTTCCCGGGTCCACCTGGTAATCAGCCGGGTGCGCAGGTCGGGGTCGCCGTATTTCTTGGCATCGTAGTTGATCAACTTGAAGTCCTTGGGGTTGGGAATGCCCTCAATCAGAGGGGTCTTGGTGTTGGAAGGCAACGAGAAGATGCCAGCCCGAAAGCCGACCTGCTGACCCGCAGGTGAGACCGCCCAGTCCATGAAAGCTTGTCCGTTGGCTTTGTTCTTAGCCCCACGAACCAGGCTCAGACCGCCAATCTCGTAGCCGGTGCCCTCGCAAGGGGCCACAATCTCGATGGGGAAACCTTGTTTCTTGAACTCCACCAGGTCGTGCATGAACTGAATCCCGATGCCAATCTCACCCCGGCCCAGGGCAATGCGCGGAGCCACACCCGAACGGGTGTACTCGGCCACGTTGCGGTGGTAGCTGCGCATCAGGTTGAAGGCTTCTTCCTCGCCAAAGATTTGGACCAAGGTGGCGATCAGGGTATAGGCCGTGCCAGAGGTGTTGGGGTTGGAAACCTGAATCAGACCGCGGTACGCCGGGTTGGCCAGATCTTTCCAGCAACGTGGGATGGGTGCGCCCCGGTCTTGTAGCACCTTGGGGTTGATGCCAAAGCCCAGAATTCCCTGGTAGAGCGGGATGTAGGTGGTGCCGATGGCCGCCTTCATGGTGGGCGAAAGGTCGTTGTAGGCCTTAACCCGGTACCACTCGGTTATGGCATCCTTGAAGGCTTCGTAGTGGGGGTCGCCCGTGCCGCCGAACCATACATCGAAGGTGGGGTTGGCTTGCTCGGCCCGCAGGCGGGCCAGGGCCTCGTTGGTGGAGACACTAACGATTCGCACGTCGATGCCGGTGGCCTGCTTGAAGGCCGGGCCCAGGGCCTCGCACCAGTTCTGGGTGACGCTACATATTACGTTGACAACCCGCTGCTGAGCCAAGCCCGTACTCATGGTCAGGACAAGAGCCGCAAAAAACCACCAGCGGACATTCCGCTTCCACATAGCCATATTTGAGCCTCCTCGGCTGAATCATACGGCTTGCTAGAAAAATGTCAAGATTCAAGTGCCCCACACGACAGATTGGGACAGTTGCATGAACTGGGTACTGGGTTGTTTCTAGCAGCTTGCCATAAGCCGAAAGCCCATAGCCGAAGGCCCAAAGCAAAAAATCGCCAACACAGGGTCAACCGCTAATGGATAGGTGGTTCCGGGATCGAAAACAGAGTCAAGAAAGTAGCTATTCAGCAAATGAGTGGGGGCTAACGAACTTGTAGCCAGCCTGGGCCAACCCGTACAATTTTGACCCACCCAGGGGTCGAAATTGCTAGACTTTAGGGGTTATTGGGCCTATACTTCCAGCAGATTGAATGGTCAGGGGAACGTCAAGTGTTAGAAGCCCTGGGTGGTCTGGCGTTGTTGGTGAAGGGTCTATCGTTCCTTTCCCAGGCCCTGGCGGTGGTGGTGGGCGGGCCTGCCCGGCGGGTCTTGACCTGGGCTACGGCGCGCTCGAGGCGGGCCTGGCTGGCCGGAACCCTGGTGGGTGCCCTGACCCTTAACAGTACTGCCCTGAGTCTGACCGCCATTGGGCTGGCCGAGTCGGGCATCGCCAGCTTTGGCTCGGCGTTGGTGCTGGGTCTGGCGGCCAAAGGGGGGGCTACGGTGGCCCTGCTTTTGGCCGCGACCCCCATCAACGCGATGGCCCTGCCCATCGTGGGACTGGGTTTTCTGGTCTCGTTGTACAAGCGAACCCAGGTCTGGGGCGAAGTGGTTTTAGGGCTGGGGATGCTGCTCTTGGGTATTTCCCTGATGGTACAGGGGCTTTTGCCCATCACCGAGTCCGAACTTTTTGGCTTGATTCGTGAAAATCTGGAATCTTCGCCGCTTGGATTGTGGTTGCTGGGTTTTGCCCTAGCCTCGCTACTGGGTTCGGCCAATGCGGTGGCGGCCCTGGCCCTGGCTCTGGCGACCTCGAGTGCCCTGAGCCTTTCTGCAGCCCTGCTGCTGACCCTGGGGGGTGGCGCCGGGTCGGGGATGATTCTGCTCCTGTCAACCTGGAATAACACGCCCACTGCCCGCCGAATTGCCACCGCCCACCTGGGCTGGAAGATCCTGCTTTCCATTCCATTTATGCTGTTTCTACCGGCCTTTACCCGCTTCAGCAGCGAGCTAGCCCAGCAGGTGGGACTTGGCCCCTCGGCGGCGGTGGCCCAGGGGCATCTGCTTTATCACGTGCTGGCCTCACTCCTGGTCTTGCTGCTGGTGCGCCCCCTCGAGCGCCTCATGCGCCGGGTGATCCCCGATACGGAGTACCACATCAGCCCCAAGTACATCTCCGAGGAGGCCCTGAAGTCGCGCGAGCTGGCCTCCAGCCTGGCTTTGCGCGAGGTAGGCCGCATTGGCGACCAGCTCTCGGAGATGCTCACCGAGACAGTGAAAATCCTGGCCCGTGGCAATGGCGATGCTGCCGACGTGGCCCGGCGCGAGGAAAAGGTAGACCAGTTGGCCCGTGCAATTGTGCTCTATCTGAGCGACCTTTCGGCCCGACACCCTGGCGACTCGCCCTTGATGCTCATGATGGCGGCCAGCGAGATTGAGCACATGGGCGATCAGGTGCGGCGGATGTTACGCAAGCAGGACAAGCTCTACGCCCAGAACCTCGAGTTCTCCGAGGAGGGCCGCACCGAGCTGGCCGACGCCGCCGGGAAAGTGCTGGAGCGGTTGCGCCTCTCCCTGGCAGCCCTGGCCACCCGCAACGAGGCCCTGGCATCGCAGGTCATTGCCGAGCGTATGCACCTAGAAAGCCTTCTGACCGAGCTACGCCGCTCCCACCTGCGACGCCTTGAAAAAGGTCGTATCGAAAGCCGGGCTACTACCCTCGCGCACCTCGATCTGTTGATCGTGCTGGATGAGCTAGACCAGGGCATCACCCGCCTGGCCTCGCTTTCCCTGGACTTGCACCGTCCCTTGGCAAGCGCTTAGCCCACGCCATGCGCTGCCCCCCTCGCTTTTTGGCGTAAAACCGCCCGTTGCGCTAAAGTAGGCCCAATGATTCGCTACGACGTGCTGATTGTGGGTGCGGGGATTATCGGAGCGGCCTGTGCGTATCGTTTGGCCGAGCGGGGTTTGAAGGTGGGGTTGCTCGAGCAGGCCCCCACACCAGCGGTGGGCTCCACAGGCAAAAGTGCAGCAGGGGTGCGGGTACAGTTTACCGAGACTACCAACATCCTGCTCTCCTGGCACTCTATTCAGGAGTACCGGGCCATGCCCGAGGCGGCCTACCGGCCCATCGGTTATCTGTTTTTGGTGCCGGATAGCCTGTGGGAATCACACCTGAAGGGCGTAGAGCTGCAGCAAAGCCTGGGCGTGCCAGTGGAGGTGCGGGGCCTGGAGGGGGCCCAGGAGTGGTTCGACTTTCTACCCACGGCGGAGGGCCTGGAGCCCATCCTGGGGGCAACCTTTGGCCCTGCCGACGGCATCGTAGACCCGCATGGTATCTGCATGGAGTATCTGCGCCGTGCCCGAACGCTCGGTGCGAAGGTATATACCGAAACCGAGTTCCTGGCTGCAGAGCCGGTGGGCCTTGAGTGGAGGGTCGAGACCTCCAGGGGTTCCTTCCAGACCTCGTTTGTGCTCAATGCGGCCGGTGCCTGGGCGGGTGAGGTGGGGCGACGGGCGGGGTTGTCTATCCCTGTGGAACCGGCACGGCGTATGGTTTTCTGTACAGCTCCTATTCCGTACCCCAATTGGCATCCCCTGACCATAGACCTCTCGAGCGGTTTCTGGTTCCGCCCCGAGCACGACCGGCTGATTTTTGGCCGCAGCAACCTCGAGGATGTGGGCTTCCAGGAGGGCATGGACTGGAGCTGGCTCGAGCCCACCCTGGCAGTCGGCCTGGCGCGCTTTCCCTGGCTGGAGCGGCTCCAGCTCGATCAAAAAGCCAGTTGGTGGGGCTACTACGAGGTTACCCCCGATCATAACCCCATTCTGGGCCGGATGCCGGGGGCGGAGGGCTGGGTCAATGCCTGCGGCTTCTCCGGTCACGGCGTGCAGCAGGCCGCCATGGTAGGCCGACTGATGGCCGAGGAAATTGCCGATGGACGGGCGCATAGCCTGGACATCAACCCACTTCGCTACGAGCGTTTTGCCCTGACCCGAAAGCTGGCGGAGAAAAACATCGTCTGAAAGTCTCTGCGCTAAGAGCCCTTGCCAACCCGCACGGCTTGCGCGTACACTTGGCTTTGGTAGGTGAGCCATGAATGACCGTATTGTTCTCATGACCTGGTTCCGCGCCTGAGGCGCTGACCCCAACCCGACCCGCATTCATAACGCCAAAAGCGTTTATAACGGCGGCCTCCGGGCCGCCGATTTGTTTGGAGGGGTAATGCAAATACTTGGCCAATCCATGCGACCCTAAGCCCTGAAACTTGTTTATGGTTCAACCGACTATGCTAACCCTGAATACCACCCAAACCCAACTCGCCATCGAGGTTTCCAATCTAAAAAAAGTCTTTCGCAAACGCGACGGACTGCGGGGCCCTATTAAGGAAGAATGGGCCCTCAAGGGGGTTTCTTTTTACGTGCAGGAGGGGGAAACCTATGGCCTTCTGGGCCCCAACGGCTCGGGTAAGTCCACCCTGATACGCATCCTCTCTACTCTGCTTACCGCCGATGGCGGCACGGTGCGGATGCTGGGCTACCAGCTGCCAGAAGATGAGACCAGACTGCGCCGCAAGATGGGCCGGGTGAGCGTGGACGCGGCCTTCTACAAGAAGCTATCACCCCGGGAAAATCTGCTTTATGCGGCGCAGTTATATGGCCTCGAGCCCCGCCAGGCTGAAAAACGGGCTATGCAGATTCTTGAGCAGCTCGGGCTCGAGTCCCGCCGCTTCAGCGACCCCATCGAGGAAATGAGCCGGGGAATGCAGCAGAAGATTTCCATCGCCCGGGCCCTCCTCATCAACCCACCGCTCCTGCTCCTGGACGAGCCCACCACCGGCCTCGACCCCAAGAGCCGCCGCGACGTACAGGCCTTCCTGGAAGACCTCCGCGCTCGCGAAGGCACCACCATCCTGCTCACCACCCACGACATGGCCGAGGCCGAGCGGCTTGCCCACCGCATAGGCTTCCTGGCCCACGGGCGGCTGGTGGCTGAGGGCACCGCCGAAGAACTCAAGCGCCGGGCGGGTACACCCGACCTGGAAGAAGCCTTCATCGCCCTGACCGGCGAGGAACTGGATGAAGAAGCCGATAGTCTATAGCGAATAGCCGATGGCAAAAAAAGTGTTTAGCTATGAGCTATCCGCTAGTGGCTATTCGCGCAATCGAAGGGAACCACCATGCTTGAACGATACCTGCGCCCCATGTGGGCTTTTGTCTTCCGCGACTGGCACCTGACCCGGCGCTACATGAGCTGGGTGGCGGTGTTTGTGTTTTATGCCATCGTCAACTCGGCCACCATTGCCCTGATCGGCAAGGCCCAGGACGACTTCCGCCTGACCCTCACGCTGCTTTTGGGGGTGCTGTTGTGGTCGTTTTTGTCGGCCATGTACAACGAGATTGCCAACTCCATCAGCTACGAGCGCTGGGAGGGTACCCTCGAGTACACCTTTATGGCCCCGGTCTCGAGGCTCATTCACCTCTCGGGGGTCTCACTCTTCGCCATCATCTTCAGCGTGTTTCGCACCATCGTGATTCTGGTGGGGCTGGTGCTTTTTATCCAGGTCTCGGTGAACGGGGCCAACCTGCTGGGCGTGCTGGTGGTCTTGCTGGTAGCCAGCCTGGCCTTTATGGGCCTGGGCCTGATGGCTGCCATTCTGCCGGTGATGTCGCCGGAAAACGGCGCCCAGGCCACCAACATCTTCCAGGGCATCTTGCTGCTGGTTTCGGGTATCTACTACCCGGTGAGTGTGCTGCCTTCCTGGGTGCAACCCCTGGCCTACCTGAGCCCCGCGACCTACGCCCTCGAGGCCTGCCGCAAGCTGATGGGCATCAACCACCCCGACTCCACCCCGGATAAACTGGTGGGGGCACCGCTCTCTACGGTTCTGCCCGAGCTGGGGGTTTTGCTCTTGATGGGGGTAGTGCTCATTCCGCTGGGCCTTTGGGTGTTTCATACCGCCGAGATGTGGGCCAAACGCACTGGCAAGCTCAAGCGAACCGGCTAAGCCGGTTTTTGCGAGGGGATTGCCTGGTCACGAATATATTGGAGGCAGCATGATTGAAGTGGATAATCTGCAAAAAGCCTACCGGAAGCTACATGCCATAAAGGGCATCTCGTTTGTGGTACAGCCTGGCGAGGTCTATGGTTTGCTGGGCCCCAACGGGGCGGGCAAAACCACCACCCTGCGCATCCTGGCCACTTTGCTTAAACCCACCAGCGGTAGCGCCAAAGTGGCTGGTTTTGATGTAGCGCGCGAATCCCTTGCAGTGCGACGCAACCTGGGCATTGTGAATGGCGGCATGAAGGTCTACGACAAGCTCACCGGCTACGAGGTGCTGGATTTTTTTGGCAGTTTCTACGACCTGTGGGGGCCCGGGCTCAAAGAACGCATTGCCTGGGCCGCCGAGCTGCTGCACATCGAACAGGCCGTGCTGAGCAAACAGGTGAAGGATATGTCTACCGGCATGCAACAGAAAATCGTGATAGCCAGGGCCATCCTGCACCAGCCGCAGGTTTTGCTCCTGGACGAGGCCACCGCCGGGCTCGACGTATTTGCGCGGCGGGCCTTGCTGGACTTCGTGCGGCAGTATGCCGAGCTGGGCAAAACCCTGATCTATTCCACCCACGTGATGAGCGAGGCCGAGGAGGTCTGCGACCGGGTGGGTTTTATCAACAAGGGCTCGCTGGTTTACGAGGGCCGTCTGCAGGAGGCGTTGGAACTCGGCTCGGGGAACCTCGAGCGGGCCTTTATCCGGCGTTTGGAAGAGGCTGCTTGAAAGTGCTCAGGTAGGCATGATGAACGAAATTCTTATAATTGCCCGAAAAGAGCTTTTGAGTGTGGTGCGTGAGCGCCGGGTACTGTTTACCACACTGGTTCTGCCCATTGTGATCATGCCCTTGCTGATGTTTGGCCCCATTCTTTTGTTTGGCAACGCGGCCCGGCAAACCCAGGAAAGCGTGCAGAAAGTCGGGGTGGTGGGGGTTCCAGCGGAAGTGCTGGAACAGCTTCGGAAGGCCAAAGTGGAGCCCATCGAGATCGCCAACCCCCAGGAAGCTGTGCAGAACCGCGAGGTTCTGGCCGCGCTGGTTTTTGAGAAGGGTACCTTCACCATCTACGGGCGGCTCTCGGGCGGAGCTACCCAGAGCGCTCTGGTGGTCGAGAAGGTACAAGGGGCGCTGCGCGCTTATAAAGATCGGTTGGTGACCCAAGAACTACAAAACAGGGGTATCGGCACAGACATTCTGGAACCCTTTAGATTAGAGACCAAAGACGCCTCGCGCGAGCAGGAGCGGGCCGCTGGGTTGTTCGCGTTTCTGATTCCGTACTTCCTGGTGGTTTTTATACAGACAGGCGGTATGCCGGTAGCGGTGGATGCCACAGCAGGCGAGAAGGAGAAGGGCACCCTCGAGGCCCTCCTGGCGGCCCCCGTGCCCCTGGTTCAGATTCTCTTGGGCAAGGGGCTGGCGGTATTTGTGATGTCGCTCCTCTCCACCCTTGCCGCCATTACCGGGCTTTTGCTGGGTGGGGGCGTACTTCGAAGCCTGTTTGCCACCCAGCTTCAGGCGGTGCAAAACGGCGAGAACGCGGCACAGTTGGGCGGCGCCCTGGCCCTCGACCCGCTGGGCTATTTGTCCATGATTGTTACCGCAGTTTTGTTTGCTCTGCTTGTCATTGCCATCATGATCTCGCTGGGCCTGTATGCCCGCAGTTTCAAGGAGGCGCAAAGCTACATGAGCCCTCTGATGCTGGTGATGATTATTCCCATCCTGTTCTTGCAGTTTTCCGATTTTATCAAACTCCAGGACTGGTACTTTGCCCTGCCTTTCGTAGGCGTCGTGTTATCCCTGGATGCGATTGTCAAAGGCTCGGCGACCGCCACACTGCTTAGCCTAACCTGGGTTTCTACCCTGGTTTTTGCCGGGCTGGCCCTGTACCTGGCCTACCGCAACTTCCAGCGCGAGGATGTGGTTTTTAGAAACTAGACGCCCCAAAAATCACAGCCTTTAGTTGGGTAATCGGATACAAATGTAATACCAGATTTGGTTGATTCATTACCGTTCGGTAACGAATCAACCCAACCAAAGGGAATGCTCTAGGATTCAAAAAGACAACCTATGGGTTTTTGGTTTTATAAACTGTCCATTTGAATCCGGTATAAGTCCTGGCGCATACGCCAACCTGCCATCAGGAGGCAAGCTGTGAAGGAAGCCCTCAAGATTGCCCGCAAGGAGCTTTTGACCTACGTGCGCGAGGAGCGCATTTTGCTGATGGTCTTGATGCCTTTGGTAATTTTGCCCTTGCTGATGAACCTGCCTTTTCTTTTGTTGGGCCACTACTATCAGCAAGCTGAAAATAAGCAGCAGGTTATAGCGATCAAGGGGGTACCCCAGGAACTCCAGCACCTGCTGCAACGGGCAAAGTTTGTGGTGCAGCACAGCCAGAATCCGCGCCAGGCTGTGCAGGAGCGACAGGCCGATGTGGGTATGGTGTACGCCGAGGGTCGCTACACCATTTTTGACCGCAATAGCATCCTCAATCAGCAGCGCTCAGTGGCCACTGAGCGAACCAGAGAGGTACTACAGCAATACAAAGAGCAGGTGCTGCTAGAGCGTCTACAGAGTCATGGGCTCGAGCTGGCCGACCTCGAGCCCTTCGCAATCGAAATCCAAAAAACTATTTCAGAGCAGCAGCAAGCCCTGGGTTTACTGGCTATGCTTATTCCATTCGCTGTGGTGGGTCTGGTGATCAGCGGGGGCCAAGCGGTAGCCCTCGAGGCAACAGTGGGAGAAAAGGAAAAGGCGACCATCGAGGCCCTGCTCTCTGCGCCAGTAGCGCCCTGGAAGCTCCTTTTGGGCAAGGGTCTGGCGGTCGTGGTGGCTGCGCTTTTCTCCGCTTTTGCTTCAATGGCAGGTTTCGCACTGGGCAACGTTTTCGTACGACACAACTTTTCCACTCAGATTGAGGCTTTACCAACCGACATAAGGGTGCAAATGGGGGCATGGGCCCTTACCTCTACAGACCTGGCCACGATTTTTTTTACCTCGGTGCTATTTGCCTTCTTCGTGACCTCGGTCATGCTGGCCTTGGGCATTTTCGCTCGCACCTATCGGGAGGCCAATACCTACCTTAGTCCGTTGGAGATGCTCATGCTCATACCCTTTCTGCTGTTCGCTTTTTCTGACTATGTTCAGGTGCAGGACTGGTTTTTTGCCATGCCGGGTCTGGGGGTTGTGGTCGCCATAGACACCATCGTGAAAGGGAGCTATAGCCCCTGGCAGCTCGGCCTGACCTGGGCTTCGACCCTCGCTTATGGCTTGCTGGTGTTATTTTTTGCCTTCCGAAACTTTAGTCGCGAGGATGTGGTCTTCCGCAACTAGGCCAGCGGCAGCGCTACGGGCGGCTTCTCGTTTAGTATAGCCTCGACATTCGGGTACTGCTTGATGTTGTAGAAGGGGTCGCGCTCGGCAGGGGTAAAGCCTGCATCGGCAATGTGCCGCACAATCTGCCTGACGGTGGCATGGGTGCGGTTGTGGCCCCCGGCGGCACTAACTACGTTTTCTTCCAGCATGGTCGAGCCAAAGTCGTTGGCCCCGTAGTAGAGCGCAGCCTGGGCTACCTTGAAGCCCATGCTGGGCCAACTGGCTTGCAGGTTGGGGATATTGTCCAGGGCGATGCGGGCGATGGCAAGCTGCCGCAAGTACTCGTGGGCGGTGGCCCCGGGGGCCTTGCCCTTCAGGCGGGTGTGCTCGGTTTGCAGTGTCCACATGGCAAAAGCCGCGAAACCCTGCCCATATTCGCGCAGGGCCTTTTCCTGCTGCTCGCGAATCTTGAGCAGGTGGGCAATGCGCTGCTCATAGGTCTCGCCAAACCCAATCACCATGGTTGCAATCGTATAAAGGCCAAGGCTCTGGGCGGTATCGAGGATGCGAAACCAGTCGCTACTCTTGATGCGGGCCGGGGCAGCCTTGGCCCGCACCTCATCGACCAGAATCTCGCCGCCTGCTCCCGGCAGACCATCGAGGCCTGCCGCCTTGAGCTCGATTAGTAGTTCGCGGCAGTTGCGGCCGGTAATCTTTTCCAGCCCCAGAATTTCCTCCGGGCTGAAAGCGTCTATACGCACCTCGGGGTAGTGCGCCTTGAGGTAGCGCAGCAAATCCAGGTACCACTCGAAAGGCAGGTCGGGGTTCACGCCCCCTTGCATCAGGATGCGCCGCCCCCCAATTTGCATGAGCTCTTCAATCTTGCGCCCGATTTCCTCGAAGGAAAGCACATAGGCGTCGCCCTGCCGTTTGGTGCGGTAAAAAGCGCAAAAGTTACAGGCCACATTGCAGATGTTGGTGTAGTTGATGTTGCGGTCAATCAGGTAGGTTACTACCTGGGGGTTGCCGCGCCCAAGCCGAAGTTCGTGGGCTACGGCGGCCACCTCGGGCAGGGGAAGCTCGTAGAGTTGGCGTAGTTCGCTGGCCGAAAGTCGTTCGCCTGCAGCGGCGCGGCTCAAAACGTCCATGAAGTCATTGTACCGATAGAGGTTTAGCGAAAAAGTAGGACAAACGACCCCATAGGTTTTTCAAGGATCGGTAGGAGGTAGGGGGTAGTCGTTCAAAACCAGCACCTATCTCCCACCCCCATCTCTTGCTTCGCTGTAAGTTAGCCACACGCCTAAAGTTGGCATCAGGAGGTTTGCCAACGAGGATGCGGCGAACCTCGATCAGAAAGTTATCGAGCTTTGGACTTTTGGCTATTCTTCGTCGTCCTCGTCCCAATCGTATTCGCCGGAGTCGATATCGTCGATGTAATAGTCTTCTATGCTGTTTACATCGGCCACGGTTTCACCGTTGCTTACGAAGCGGATACCGGTCTCGTCAATTTCCAGATTCAGGTCATCTAGATCGGTATCGTCGGGAACATGGACTTGCATCATTACCGCTACTTCGATTCGCATAGGCACCTCCCGGTAAAACTAAGTGGTTTCTGTCAGCTTTGTTCAAGCTCGAGTCTTCCCACCCAAACTATATTTCAGGAGTTCGGCGTACATCCTGAGGCGCATGCCCAGGCCCCTCCAGAAGCCGCGTTTCTGCTCTTTCATGACCTGCCCAGCGCCGGGTAACTCCACATAGGCCCAACGAGCCTGGGTGCGGGCCAGGTGGTCGGTGATGGCAGGCTCCGGCCAGCGACGTTCGGTCAGGTTGGGCACGCTTTTCAGCCAGGCGGTGGTACAGGCCCGCTGCCCCGATAAAAAAGGGGTGGCCCGGTTGCCGAAATCGGTCATCAGCCCCCCTGACTTAAAGACGCCGATGGCCATGTCCAGTTCTCCAGAGCGCACGGGCTCGAGCATGGCCCACAGGTGCTTGGGCTTAAGGCCGGTGAGGTCGGCATCGAGCATCAGCAGGTAGGGCGTTTGCACATGGGCCAGCCCAAAGGCCAGGGCGCCGCTTTTGCCCCGGTTTTCTGGTAGCCGCAGCACCCTTGCCCCGGCCCGCTCGGCGGCCTGGGCGGTCTGGTCCGTCGAGCCGTCGTCTACGACCAGCACGGGCAGGCCCGCTTCCTGCGCCACGGCCACCACAGCAGCGATGTGGGCTTCCTCGTTGTAGGCCGGGATCAAGACCGTGGTATCCATCTGGGGGCCATTCTACCCACCGACCAGGTTGCGGATATCGTTGATGGTCACCAGCACAATCAACAGAATCAAAAACACAAAGCCGCCGTAGGAGAGCCGGGCTTCGGTCTCGGGTTTGATGCGTCCGCCGGTGAGAACATTGGCCAGAAGCACCAGGATACGCCCCCCATCCAGCCCAGGAATGGGCAGAAGGTTGAACACCGCCAACGACAGATTAATGCCCGCCAGCAGCCCCACCAGGGTGCCTAGGCCCTGCTGGGCAGCCTGGCCGGTGATGTTCACAATGCCAACTGGCCCGGCCACCCCCTGGGCTTGCTGGCCCGAGAGGATGCGGGCAATACTACCCACGAACTCCTGCACAAAACGCGGTACCGCCACCACCGTTTCGCCGATGGCCCGGCTGAGCCCCTGCAAGAAGTTGATGCGGCTGTAGCCGATGAGTTCGGCTCGGTAGACAATGCCCAGCCTGCCCTGGGTGTTGTCCCAGTTGAAGCGCAGGGTTACTTCCTGGTTATCCCGCAGCACCACAAAAACCTTCTCGCCCGGAGTCTGGCGGAAGCGGGTAACCTGGTCGTAGGACTCGAGCTTCACCCCATTTAGACTAAGAATACGGTCGCCCACCCGGAAACCGGCCTGCTCGGCCAGGCTGCCAGGCAGCACCTCGGTTACTTCGGCCCGGGTTTGGGGCACACCCTGGATGGAGGCCAAAGCCCCCAGCACCCCCCAGGCCAGGAGCAGGTTCATCACCACCCCGCCTACCAGAATAAAAAACTTGCCTGGTGCCGAGAGCCGCGCATAGCCGTGGCTATCGCCGGGCATCATGCCCTCAATCTCGGCGTAGCCGCCAAGGGGAATGGCATTGAGCCGCCAGGTTGTGCCCCAGCGGTCGAACTTGAGCAAGGTGGGGCCAAAACCCACCCCGAAATTCTTGACACCCACCCCCTGCCAGCGGGCTGCCAGGTAGTGGCCCAGCTCGTGCACGAAAATGCTAATGGAGATGATCAGGAGAAACCAAATCAGGCTCATGCTATGCACCTTAAAACGCATGAAGTCGAAAAAAGTGTGCTGGTCATGTTCAGGCCTTTACCTTGAGCAGTTCTCGAGCCAACTTGCGGGCCTCGAGGTCGGCTTCATATACATTGTCCCAGGTGAGGTCCGTTTTGGGAGTCTGCTGTAACACTTTTTCCAGCACCCTGGGAATGTCCAGGTAGCCAATCTGCCCTTGTAAAAAGGCCTCTACCACGATCTCGTCGGCTGCATTGAGCACCACCGGTGCCAGACCCCCCATGCGCCCTGCTTCATAGGCCAGAGCCAGGGCCGGAAAGCGCCTGGTGTCGGGGGGATAAAAATCCAGCCGCTCCGGGATGTGCGCATCGCGCAAGGGGGTAGGAGGCCGCTCTGGGTAGGTCAGGGCATACTGGATGGCCAGCCGCATATCGGTAGGGCCGAGCTGGGCTTTGATATTGCCGTCCTGGAAGCGCACCATCGAGTGCACATAGGACTGCGGGTGAATCTGCACCTTGACCTTTTCGATGGATATCTTGAACAGTTGCACCGCTTCCAGCACCTCCAGGCCCTTGTTGAACAGGGTTGAGGAGTCTATGGTCACCTTGGGGCCCATTTTCCAGCGGGGGTGATTAAGGGCCATCTGGGGGGTGACTTTAGAGAGGTCGGCAGGCTTGCGCAAAAAGGGGCCGCCCGAAGCCGTCAGGATCAACTCGGCCACATCCCGGAAGGGTTCGCCCACCAGGCTCTGGAAGAGGGCGGAGTGCTCAGAGTCCACCGGAATAATCTCCGCGCCACTTTGTTCCGCTTCCTGCCAGAGCAGCGGCCCGGCAGCTACCATACTCTCCTTGTTGGCCAGGGCCATTCGGCGGCCCTGCTGCACGGCAGCCCGCACCCCTGGCAGACCTGCCAGCCCAGGAATGGCCCCTACGACTACATCTGATGGCCAGGCGGCCACCTCTAACGCATCGGTGAGGTGCAGGTTTGGAAAGCGAAGCCGCAACTCGGGTAGGACGGTTGCGTCGGCCGCAACCGCTTCTGGTTGAAACTCGACAATTTGCTGATTTAGCAGGTCCAGGTTCTTGCCTGCCACCAGCCCCACCACCCGATAGCCCCGCCAGCGGCACACATCCAGCGTCTGGGTGCCGATCGAGCCAGTAGAGCCCAGCACCACGATACGTTTGGGGGTATCACTCATTCTCTTGCTAGTGTACTGGTTTGGGGATAAAGGTCTGTAATCAGCCCTGCAAGGGCAGGCTTTTATCGTTTTGCCCAACAAGCCACTTCTGATGGCAACCCGGTATCGCCGGGTGAGGGGGCTGCAACCCATGCTTCCGAGCAAATGATAAGAACCTGGCAAGGGTATAGCTTCTGATACCAGATTCGGTTGATTCTTTACCGAACGGTAACGAATCAACAAGGCCGAAGTTATCCGCGTAGCGGAGGGCGATACCGCCCCTTGGAAGTTATCCGCGTAGCGGAGGGCGATACCGCCCCTTGGAAGTTATCCGCGTAGCGGAGGGCGATACCGCCCCTTGGAAGGGAGACGCTTTCTTCGCCGACCTTTCGGGAGGGGTGTGCTCTAGGATTCAAAAAGACAGCCTCTAGTGTTTTTGGTTCTGTAAACTGTTTTTTTTGAATCCGGTATGAGAAATGCTCAAATAAAGATGGTCAGTAAATAGTAGGTAAGCGGAACCGTGAAAAGGTGCGAATCCAGGCGATCCAGCAGCCCCCCATGGCCGGGCAGGAAGTGACCAGAGTCCTTGACGCCGCAAAAACGTTTCAGCATGGACTCGGTCAGGTCACCGAGTTGTGCCGCAAAGGAGAGCACCAGATTGACAATAAAGATTTCAACAGGTCGAAACAGGGCGAAGGGGCTTTCGGGATAGGCTGAACGAACGATGGTAGTAAACAAAAACAGAAGCAAAAAACTGGTGAGGATGCCACCAATAGAGCCCTCAACCGTTTTGCCAGGGCTGATGGTGGGAGCCAGCTTACGTCGGCCCAGGTAGCGGCCCACAAAGTAGCCGCCGATGTCGTTGGCAAAGCTGCTAATGAGGGGCAGGGCCAGAATCCAGAGGCCCACTGTACCGTCTGGGGAGTGGCGCAGCAAAAGAAAGAAACCCAGCGTCCAGGGCAGGTACAAGAAGGCCATCAGGCTGTAAGCAAAGCGCTGAATGTTGGCGCCCACGATCAACTCGGAGCTAAAGGCCCCAATGAGCACCAGCCCCAGGGCAATTTCCCGCCAGGGCACCCCAGGGTAGATGTCGTGGAGCTGGGGCAAGCTAAACAAAAGCATGACCAGCCCTCCCCCAATCAAAAAGGCCATGTTGAGTTCGATGCCCTTGTTTCGCAGCATATGGCGAAGCTCGAGAGAACCCAGTACCAGTATGAAAACCAGCGCCAGGAAAAGGAAAATCCGCCCCTCCCAGATCACCCCAAAGAGCACCAGCACCCCGATAAGCGAGGAAGCTATGCGGGTAGGCAAGGATGAATCGGGTCGGGCCTCCGAGGGCTGCACAGCTACAGCATATCAGCCAGGCTTTTGGGGCTCGAGCCTCCATAAACTAGCAGTGCAACCAGGTGGTTTGGCCCGACCTATCTCGAGGTAAACAGACAGCACGGTTCCCACGAGAGCTTGCTCCAAATACCCTGGTTTTTTGCACCTGATACCAGATTCAGTTGATTCGTTACCGTCGGTAACGAATCAACCCCACTGAAGTTATCCGCGTAGCGGAGGGCGATACCGCCCCTTGGAAGGGAGACGCTTTTTTTCGCCAACGGTTCGGGAGGGGTGTGCTATAGGATTCAAAAAGACAATCTATGGGGTTTTTTTGTTTTGTAAGCTGTCTTTTTGAATCCGGTATTACCCGGTACTGAATCAGTCCGTCGCCTGAGCGTAGTCCTCCACCGGCGGGCAGGAGCAAACGATGTTGCGGTCGCCATAAACGTTGTCCACCCGGTTCACCGGGCTCCAGTATTTGTCCAGGGCCGACTGACCTGCCGGGAAGCAGCCCTGCGCACGGGTGTACTTGCGGCCCCAATGTTCATCGGCAATGTCCAGCACGGTGTGAGGCGCGTGGCGCAGTGGGCTTTCTTCGGCGGAAAGTTCGCCCCGCTCGATCTGGGCTATCTCTTCGCGGATGGCGATCATGGCATTGATAAAGCGGTCCAGTTCGTATTTGGATTCCGACTCGGTCGGCTCAACCATGAGGGTGCCGGGCACTGGGAAGCTCATGGTCGGGGCATGGAAGCCATAGTCGATCAGACGCTTGGCAATGTCTTCTGCGGTGATATCGCACTTGTTCTTGAAGGCTCGAGGGTCGAGGATGCACTCGTGCGCAACCCGGCCTTTTTCGTTCTTGTAGAGCACCGGGAAGTAGGGCTCGAGCCGGCTGGCAACATAGTTGGCATTCAGAATGGCTACCTCGGTAGCCCGCTTGAGCCCCTCGCTGCCCATCATCCAGATATAGGCAAAGGAGATGGGCAGGATGGAGGCCGAGCCATAGGGTGCCGCCGCCACCGGCCCCACCGGTGCGGTGCCGCCGTCCAGCACCGGGTGCCCCGGTAGGAAGGGGGCCAGGTGGGCCTTGACCCCAATGGGGCCCATTCCCGGGCCGCCGCCACCGTGCGGAATGGCAAAGGTCTTGTGCAGGTTGAGGTGGGAGACATCGGCTCCGTAGTGGCCGGGCTTGGCCAGCCCCACCTGGGCGTTGAGGTTGGCCCCATCCAGGTAAACCTGCCCGCCATAGCGGTGCACAATCTCGCACAGCTCGCGGATTTTTTCCTCGAAGACCCCGTGGGTGGAGGGGTAGGTGACCATCACCGCAGCCAGCCTGTCGGCGTGCTGCCGGGCTTTGGCCTCGAGGTCCTGCAAATCCACATAGCCCTGCTCGTCGCAAGCCACCACCACCACCTCCATACCGGCCATATGGGCCGAAGCGGGGTTGGTGCCGTGGGCCGAGGAGGGAATCAGGCAAACATTGCGGTGCCCCTCGCCCCTCGAGCGGTGGTAGCCCCGAATGGCTAGCAATCCCGCGTACTCCCCTTGCGCCCCCGAGTTGGGCTGGAGCGAAATGGCGTCGTAACCGGTAATCTCGCAGAGCCAACGACTGAGGGTCTCGAAGAGTTCCATGTAGCCCCTGGCCTGCTCCGCCGGGGCAAAGGGATGCAGGTTTGCAAACTCCGGCCAGCTTATGGGTATCATCTCGGCTGCAGCGTTAAGCTTCATGGTGCAGGAGCCCAGCGGAATCATGGCCCGGTCCAAAGCCAGGTCACGGTCGGCCAGCTTGCGCATGTAGCGCATCAGTTCGGTCTCGGAGTGGTAGCGATTGAAGACCGGGTGGGTCAGGTACTTTGAGGTGCGCTTTAGAGCAGCGGGCAGGTGGTTCTCGGGCGCAAATTCCTCGTATTTGAACTGGCCCCCAAAAGCCTCCCAAACCGCCTCGACGATCTCGGGGGTGGTGGTCTCGTCAAGGGCAATGCCGATGTGCAGGTCGTCGACCTTGCGCAGGTTGATGCGCCGTTTGCGGGCTTCGCTCAGGATTTCCTCCACCCGGCCCTCGGCCCGGATGGTCAGGGTATCGAAAAAGTGGGGGTTCAGCTGCACATAGCCCAGGCGCTTTAGGCCAGCCGCCAGTACGCTGGTTTTGTCGTGGATGCTCTGGGCAATCTCGCGCAGGCCGTCCGGCCCGTGGTAGACCGCGTACATCGAGGCAATTACCGCCAGCAAAACCTGTGCAGTGCAGATGTTTGAGGTAGCTTTCTCGCGGCGGATGTGCTGCTCGCGGGTCTGGAGGGTCAGGCGGTAGGCCCGGTTGCCCCTCGAGTCAATCGAGACCCCTACCAGCCGCCCCGGCAAGGCCCGCTTGAGGGCATCCTTGACCGCCATGTAACCCGCATGGGGCCCCCCGTAGCCCATCGGCACCCCAAAGCGCTGGGCCGAACCCACCGCGATGTCGGCCCCCAGCTCGCCGGGCGGGGTCAGCAGGGTGAGGGCCAGCAGGTCAGCGGCCACGACAGCCACACCCCCTGCTGCCCGCACTTTTTCGATAGATGGCCGCAGGTCGCGGATCTGCCCCAGCGTGTCGGGATACTGGAAGATGGCCCCGAAGAGGGTCTCGGGGTGCAGGTCGGCCTCCGGGTCACCCACCACCAGCTCCCAGCCCAGCGGCTCGGCGCGGGTTTGCAGCACGGCCAGGGTCTGGGGGTGCAGGTTCTTGTCGGCAAAAAACGCCTTGCGTGGGTGCTTACAACTGCGCTCTGCCACCGCCATGGCCTCAGCTGCTGCGGTGGCCTCGTCCAGCAAAGAGGCGTTGGCTATATCCAGGCCGGTCAGGTCGGCAACCATGGTCTGGAAGTTGAGCAAAGCTTCCAGCCGCCCCTGGCTAATCTCGGGCTGGTAGGGCGTGTAGGCAGTGTACCAGGCCGGGTTTTCCAGCAGGTTTCGCTGTATCACGGGCGGAAGGATGGTTCCGTAGTACCCCTGGCCAATCAGCGAGGTGAAGACCTGGTTCTCTTCGGCAATGGCCCGCATCCGCGCCAGCATCTCGGTCTCGCTCAGGCCAGGGCCAATGCCCAGAGGGGCGGCTTCCCGGATCGAGGCCGGTACCGTTTGTTCGATGAGCTCGTCCAGGGTCGAAACCCCTACTGCCTTGAGCATCGCCTGGATGTCTTCTGGGGTGGGGCCAATGTGGCGCCTGGAAAAATCGGTGGAGCGGGGCTTTTGCGTGTCTGACATGGGGTCTCCTCTCTTCACAATCGGAAGAAACTTGACCCCATCTGTCCTTTTGCCTGAGAGTGTTATCCCGTCGGCGGGCGTTTGGCGCCTCTCTCCAGATTGTGCCGCTGTGGTTCTTTTGCCTGAGAGATTCCGGGGCGGTTGCTCCTTCGGCGTGGGACAGGCCCATCTCTCCCATCAGCGGCCGATTGCTTTACCACCGATATGATAGCCCAACCAGGTGAAGGTCTGAAAGTGACGGTTGTACAGTTATGATTCTGGTCGCCAGTAACAATTGCACCAATCAAACATTCGCCAGAAACAGGGCACCAGACGTTCGAAAGAATCACTGGCTTTCCGCTACAGCCTGATAATCCGCCGCAGACAAAAGCCCCTCCACGTCGGCAGGATTGACCTTCATCTTGAACAGCCACCCTTCCCCATAGGGCGACTGGTTAAGCAATTCGGGTTTGTCACCCAAAGCATCGTTCACCTCGATGATCTCACCCGCTACCGGCGCGTAAATATCCGAGGCAGTCTTGACCGACTCCACCACCGCCACCGCAGTGCCCGCGTCTGCGGTTTTACCTACCTGCGGCAGTTCCACGAACACCACGTCGCCCAGGGCATCCTGAGCAAAATCGGTGATACCCACCACGGCTACGTCGCCCTCGAGGCGAACCCACTCGTGCGATTTGGTGTACTTTAGCTCGGAAGGATAGTTCATGATGTCACCTCGGCAGTCAGTTTATTGCCAAACACTCCACTGAGCACAGGGGCCTGGTTCCCATCGGACTCTATCGTAACCCCTTGCTCTCCGTCCTGGCGGGGAAGGGTGGCCTCGCGCGTCCAGTTTTCCGTTACGAACGGCATAAACCCAATAGAACGTCGGGTGCAAGGCCGGGAGGGGGAAAGCCCAGGCTACAACGGCGCGTTAAACGCCCCTGAGCAAGATGCCATTACTGCAACTTGACAAAAGGCGTCTCGACCACCGTCGCGCTCGCCATCCTGCCCCGAATTTCGACTTCCAGGGATGTACCCACCTGGGCCAGGTCCGACTTCACATACGCCATACCGATACCCTTTTTCAGTACCGGCGAGTGCGTACCCGAAGTCAGGATACCCACTTCCTGCCCCCCCTGCATCACCCGATAACCCTCGCGGGGAATGCCCCCCTCCACCTGCAAGCCCACCAGCTGGCGCTCGCAGGGGCCTTTTAGCAGGGCTTCTTTGCCGTGAAATTCCTTTTGGCTTTTGACCACCCAGCTAAAGGGCGTACAAAGGGGGCTGGTCTCGTCGGTTAGCTCGTGGCCATAGAGGGGGAAGCCCGCCTCGAGCCGCAGGGTATCCCGCGCCCCCAGTCCACATGGGGTCACTTCCGCTCCCAACAAAGCCTCCCAGACCGCCCGGGCCTCGTCCGGGGCCACAAACACCTCGTAGCCATCTTCGCCGGTATAGCCGGTTCGGGCAAAGCGCACCCACTTGCCCGAGAGCTTGCCCATAAAGGTATCGTTCTTCTTGCGCGAGACCAGGTCGGTATCGGACAGCTTTTGTAGCTTTGCTACGGCCTGGGGGCCTTGTACAGCAATCAGGGCAAAGAAGTCGGAGGCGTTCTCCAGCTCCACTTCAAAACCCGCCTTCAAGCTGTTGAGGTGAGCCCAGTCTTTCTCGATGTTGGCCGCGTTCACCACCATCAAATATTCGCTCTCGCCCGTCCGATAGATGTAAATATCGTCTACCAGGCCCCCCCGCGCGTTGGGCAGCATGGAGTACTGGGCCCGCCCTACCTTGAGCTTGGAGACATCGTTCAGGGTTGCGTATTGCAAAAAAGCAAGCGCCCCCGGCCCCCGTATCCAGAACTCCCCCATGTGGCTCACGTCGAACATGCCCGCAAGCCCCCGCACGGCCAGGTGCTCGGAGGTGATGGAGGTGTACTGAATGGGCATCTCATAGCCGGCAAAAGGCACCATCTTGGCTCCCAAAGCCAGGTGCGCTGGATGAAGTGGGGTGGTTTTCATGCCTCAATAGCATACCAATCCCAGATCGGCAGACCGAGACGGATAGGTGCTGTGGCAGGGCACGAATCTCAAGTTGCAGGCCCTAAACCTTACTTATCCGCGCACGAAACACACTCACAACAAAAAAGCCAAGCTACCCAGGGCCGGTGCATAAAGTAAAACCTCTACTTCCTCCCCCAACGGTGGAGGCTAGGTGAGGGCCTAATACCCGGCCAGGTCGCCTGACTACAAGCATTTTTTTGCAACACCGGCTGTCTAAAGCGCACTTAGCTAAGGTTTGCGGGGGTTTACGCACCAACCCTGCCCAGCTACCACCAAGATAGGACTTAGGAGATTTATCAAGACGCTTAACTGGCCGCCGCAACTCGGGAGAGCACCTGGCGGCTTACGGCCTTGAGGGTCTCGAAGACCCCAACCCCCGTGGTGGCCACCGCTTCGAAGATGGGCAGGCGCATCTCGGGGTCAATTACGGCCTGGATCATCTCCACCGGCAGGGCATCGGGGGTGTCGCGCTTGTTGGCTTGGAGCACGATGGGAATGTCCTCGGCCTTGATGCCATACTCGGCAAGGTTCTCGCGCAGGTTGCGCATGGATTCTGCATTGGCTCTGAGGCGGTTGGGGGCAGAGTCGGCCACAAACACAATGCCATCCACGCCCCGCAAAATAAGCTTTCGGCTGGCATTGTAGAAAACCTGCCCCGGGACGGTGTAGAGGTGAAAGCGGGTCTTAAAGCCCTTTACCTCGCCCAAATCCACCGGTAAAAAGTCGAAGAATAAGGTTCGTTCATCCTCGGTAGCCAGCGAGACCATCTCCCCTTTGCGGTTCTGGGGCACCTGCTGGAAAACCCAGCGCAGGTTGGTGGTCTTACCGGACATTCCGGGGCCGTAGTAGACAATTTTGAAGTTGATCTCCCTGGCGGCAAAGTTAATCGTGCTCATATCAGTTCCCAAATAGTTCGTCCAGGAGGGCACTGGCCCCATCCCGATACTCATGATCAATCCCGAGGGTTCCAGGCTGCACCACAGCGTCCCTGGTGATGACCTCGAGGGCCTGCACAGCCCGCTTGCCAAAAAGCTTGACCCGGCCCACCGGGGCCGAGTTATCGAAAATGACTACCAGCAAGGCCAGCTCGCCCACTTCCTCGGCGTACAGCCCGTGCGTGGCCCCCTGGTGCAGTAGCTCGTTGAAGCGGGGCTCGCCCAGCATTTTGGCCAGGGCCTGAGTAGCTGCGGCGTTTCCGGCGATGAGGGTAGCCAGCGAATCCAGTGCTGGGGGCCTAGGCGCCCAGAGGGCTTCTTTGTGGGCCAGCACAAACCCCTTACGATCCAGCAACAGCGCGTAACGCGCCCCGCTCTCGCGCAACAACTCCTCGAGGACGTGCGAAGCCTTCTCGTAAGCGCCCCCAAAGAGTGCGATGGCAGGCTCAACCATAGTAGGCTAAGTGTAACATGCACACGTTACCAACCCCTGTGATGAATTACGCCAAAGACACGCTGGCCCGCCTGGTCGCCCTGCCCACCGTTTCGGCGGAGAACCGGGCCATCCCCGAAACCGCCCGCCTGGTCGGAGAACTGCTGGAGGATCTGGGCTTGCGGGTGGAGATTCACCCCACCGCAGGCGCTCCGGTAGTCTACGCCGAGGGCGGCTCGAGCGGCCCCACCATGCTTTTCTACAACCACTACGACGTGCAGCCCGCCGACCCTCTGGAGCTCTGGGTGTCCGACCCCTTCATCCTGACCGAGCGCGACGGCAAGCTGTACGGGCGCGGAGCCAACGACGACAAAGGGGAGCTGGTGGCCCGCCTGGCAGCCCTGCGCTGGCTCAAGGACGAGCACGGGCATCTTCCTTTGCGGGTCAAGTTTGTGATCGAAGGCGAGGAAGAGATTGGCAGCCCCAACCTCGAGCGCTATGTCGAGCAAAATAAAGACCGCCTTCGGGCCGACGCGGTGATCTGGGAGGCCGGGGGGGTGGATGCGGTGGGTCGACCTCTGGTGTACTGCGGCCTCAAAGGGATTGTAGGTCTGGAACTGCGCTGCAAGACCGCCGCCTACGACCTTCACAGCAGCCTGGGGGCCATCGTACAGAACCCGCTGTATCGCTTGGCGGCGGCGGTGGCCAGCCTGCGCGACCGCGAGGGTCGAGTGCTGGTCAGGGGTTTCTACGACCAGGTGCGGCCCCTGACGGAGCTCGAGGAGGAAACCCTGGCCCGCATCCCCGACGAGTCACCAGCGTTAATGCAAGAGTACGGCCTGAAGGGCTTTCTGGGCGGGGTGCAGGGAGCCGCCCTCTACAAAAAATACCTGGCCGAGCCGGTCATCAATATCAACGGCATCCACGGAGGCTACGGCGGCCCTGGCTCCAAAACCGTGCTACCCGCCGAGGGCTTCGTCAAGCTGGATATCCGGCTGGTGCCTGACCAGGAGCCCCGCCACATCGTAGCGCTGGTGAAAGCCCATCTCCTGGAGAACGGCTTCGACGATATCGAAGTAATCGAGCTGGAATTTGGCGAACACCCCGCCCGCAGCGACCTGGCCTCGCCCTGGGTCAAGACTGCCCTGGAAGCCTGCCGCGAGGTCTACGGCCAGGAGCCGGTGGTCTGGCCCAATTTTGCCGGTTCGGGCCCCATGTACCCCTTCACTCACGTCATCGGTGCGCCGGTACTGGGCCTGGGTATCGGCTACCCCGGCAGCAAAATCCACAGCCCCAACGAGCACATCGTCCTGCGTCACTTTGAATCGGGCATCCGGGTCATCAAACGGGCCTTGGAGAAGTTTGCAGGATTATGAACGCGCACTGCCCTGAAGCCAACACGGTTGCTTCTATGTGGGGGATGGGCAAAGGATGGTATGCACATCATCCCAGCAAGACCCTAAACAGGTGATCCGTCATGGATGAGCAAATAAGTGTTCGACTGTCAATATGTAGGGCACTTCTTGGAGAAATTAATCCAAAGATAAGGGCCGTTACTCCTAGGGTTAGTCAAAAGAGAGCTGAGATAAAGGTCTTCTATGATGGGCAGATTTCGGAAGAAGATCTAGAAGACATGAGTGACGTTGAAGCGAGTGTAATTGCAGATTTACATGAGGATTGGTCAGTTGATCTCAAGTGTGTGCAGGTAGATTTTCCAGAATCGATTCCTTATGTGGATGGGGAATGGGTTGCCCATGCAAGAAGCGAGAGTAGAATGAGCCTCCCAAGGACATAGAAGGTGCGGGGTCAATGTGCCTTTAGCAAGAGATTGAACTGTAGTGAAAAGTAGTAAAAAAAGGGCATAAAGTCAGACTGAAAGGGCAGGGAGTACGGTCAGTAGCTGGGATTTGAGGATTTTTGCGGCATTGTGCTGTGCTGTCCGCCAAGAAAGATCTGGATGTAGTTGTTTTTGCTGTCGAATAAGGTGTAGGGCCTCGATGGCCAGGTCAGCATGTTTGAGTTGAGTAGCATAGGAACGAGAGAGGCATTTGGATAAACCCAGGTTCTGTTTGAGCAGGCGATGCACCCGCTCCAGATCCCAACGAGCTTTCCAGGCGGCAAGGACTTCTT
>NZ_QWKY01000140.1 GCF_003574035.1 Meiothermus hypogaeus
CCAAGGGGCGGTATCGCCCTCCGCTACGCGGATAACTTCCAAGGGGCGGTATCGCCCTCCGCTACGCGGATAACTTCGGCCCTGTTGATTCGTTACCGTTCGGTAACGAATCAACCGAATCTGGTATAACACCGAGAAAGCTCGGGCGAAGAAGTCGGTTGGCCCCTAAAAATCGGGTGGGCTTCCTTGGCCTGATACCAGCGGTAGGCGTGTGGCTAACTTTCAGCGGCGCACGAGATGGGGCAGTGGGCGGTGATTTTCAACGTCTACACCCTACGCCCCACATCCTGATGTTATGGTAGGTATTCAGGTAAGGATGGTACAAACTCTTTTGTAGCGCTGACTGTAACAAGCGTACCTGGGGGTGGGTTACACATCCCAGTAGTCGTCGGGGTAGGGCAGCCCCACGGCTTGGGCAAAGGCTTGCAGGCCCAGCCGGTCTGGGGCTTCCAGGTGGTAGCGGAAGTTCCACAGGTAGTGCTGCATCAGGCGCTCGGGTACGTTCAGGCGTTGGGCCTCGGTGCCGGCCACGGCGGCCAGGTTGCCCAGCCCCAGCGAACGGGCGGCCCGCAGTCGCCGGATAATCTCGGGGGGCGGGGGGGCGTTCTTGCGGGTGGCCCAGACGCCAAACACAAAGGGCAGCCGGGTCTGCTCGAACCACTTCATCGAGAGGTCGGTAACGCGAATTCCCTCGACCTCGGTAGGCACCTGGTGCACTGACTCGGGAATGATGGAAAGGAGGCCAAAGTAGGTGCTGATGGCCCGGTCGCCAATCAGAAGAACTGCGTCATAGCGCTCGAGGAGCTCGAGGCCCCCCTGCTCGGAGGTGTACTGGGCCTCGATGCCGCCCTTCTCCAGCAGGTATTGCAGAAGCCGCACCGAGGTCGCACTCTCGGTGGTCAGGGCAATGCGCCTTAAATCGCTCCAGGGCTTGCGGTGAAACAAGTTGACCGAATACACCGGCCCCAGGTCGGCCACGCTGAAGTCGGGCAGGGGTCTTAGCTTGTTGGCGTTTTCCAGATAGAAGTATGAGGAAACCAGGCTCAGGTCTACCGAGCCCTCCAGCAGCCACTGGTTAAGTTCGGTGGGCACGCCGTAGCGAAAGGCCAATCCGTCCCCTTCCTCCAGAAAGTGGTAGAGCGGCGCGGTGTTGGCGTAGCGGGGGACACCCAGGATATAGCTCATGGCGGATGGCTAATGGCGGTAGGCTTGAATAGGGGACTGGTTGTTGCTCATCGGCCATTGGCTATCGGCATAGACGCGTAGCTCGTTATAAAGCGCATCCCGCTCGACCGGCACGCGCCCGGCAGCTTGGATGAGCTGCACCATCTTCTGGCGGGAGAGACCCAGCGGCGAGGTGGCCCCGGCGGCGTGGGCAATGTGCTCCTCGATGATGGTGCCGTCGATGTCCGAGACCCCCCAGTCGAGCGAGACCTGCACCAGGTCGGAGGAGATCATCACCCAGTAACCCTTGATGTGATCGAAGTTGTCCAGATAGAGCCTTGCAACCGCCAGGTTCCTCAGGTCGTCTAAGCCGGTGGTGAACTCGGTCTTGCCCAGGTTGAAGGCCAGGGCGTTGGCGTCGGGCTGGAAGGCCAGGGGAATAAAGCTATAAAAACCCCCGGTCTCGTCTTGCAGCTTGCGCAGCCGATCCATATGGTCGAGGCGCTCTTCCAGGGTTTCGATGTGGCCGTAGAGCATGGTGGCGTTGGTGCGGATTCCCAGGCTGTGGGCCTCGCGGTGGATTTGCAGCCACTTCTCGGCCTTGACCTTATTCTTGGCGATCTGGCGGCGCACCCGCTCGGCAAAGATTTCCGCCCCGCCGCCGGGCAGGGCCACCAGGCCGGCCTCTTTGAGTTCGCGCAAGACCTCGAGGGTGGGCTTCTTGCTGATTTTGGAGAGGTGCTCGATCTCCGCTGCCGTGAAAGCCTTTACCTGGATACCGGGAAAGTTTTCGTTCAAGGCCCGCACCATCTCGGGGTAGTAGCTCCAGGGGCGGTTGGGGTGGTGGCCGCTGGACATGTGCAGTTCGGTCAGGCCCGGCTCCCACTTTTCGCGCACTTTGGCCACCACGTCCTCCACGCTATAATCCCAGGCCCGCGCCTCGCCTTTCCGGGCCGCAAACGCACAGAACGTACAGCCCACGTAGCAGATGTTGGTGAACTCGAGCCGCATGGAGTGTACAAAGTAGGTTTTATCGCCGTGCTTGCGCTCGCGCACCCGGTTGGCCAGCCACATCAGGGTGTTGTAGTCGGGGGTGTGGTAGAGCGTCATTCCTTCGTCGAAGGTCAGGCGCTCTCCGGCCTCTACTTTCTCCACGATGGGAAGGAGTTTGGGGTCACGCACCACAGGAATGTACCGCAAAGCGCCTACGGAAGAGGAAGCCGCATTCATCAGAGACAATCCTAGCACTGCCCGGTTGTGAAACCTGATACTTGGCTAACGATTGGAGCGGTCAGTCCGCATACACGGTGTGGTCCTGGGTGGAGCTTCGGACGACCAGGGTGGGCTCGAAACGCCGGGCCCGGGGGCTGCCCTTGTAGCCCCGAATGCGCTCCAGAAGCATGCGGGCGGCCTCGGCCCCCATCTCCTCGATGGGCTGCGACAGGGTGGACAGGCCCCGGGCCTCGGTCCAGGTGTGGCCGTCGAAGCCTAGCAAGCGTACCTGCTCACCTATCTCCAGTCCCTGTCGTTCGGCCTCCTCGAGCACCCCCAGGGCCAGGAGGTCGGCCCCGGCAAAAATGTTGTAAGGAGGCCTGGACAGCCGCATAAAGTGCTGCAGGGCCAGCCGCCCGCCCTCGGCAGAGAAGCGCGAGACGAAGATGTGAGCGTCCGGCAGCGAGCGGCCCACGCGGGCTAGCCCATCGCGAAACCCCGCGACCCGTTCCTGCCCTACGGTATTACGCATAACCTCGTCGAGCTCTTCTTGCATCTGGATGGCGAACAGCTCTCCAGGAAAGGCTGCAAGGTGCTGGGCGGCCATCTGCCCACCCAGGTAGTTGTCTACGAAGGCAGAGTCGTAGCGGGGGCTGTGGGCGTCTACCAGAACCACCGGGCGCTCGGTGGGAAACCGTTGGTTGGGCAGCAGATGAGCCAGGCCCTGGGAGGCTACCAGCAGACCATCGGTTTGGTAGGCCAAAGAGCGGCTCTCCAGGTAGCGTTGCAACCGCAGGGGGGAGAAGATGGGAAAGAGTGCAATTTCGTAGCGCTCCTCGCTCAAGACCTGCTCGATACCCTCGAGGAGCCGGTTGTAAAACTCGGTTGAGATAACCGGCAGGATGAGCGAGATGGTGTAACTGCGTCCCCCGGCCACCCGCCTGGCGTGGGGGTTAGGGCTGTAACCAAGGCTGGACATAGCCGCCAGTACCCGCTCGCGGGTCTCGGTCCGTACCGAGGGGTGGTTGTTCAGAACCCGGCTGACTGTACCAATCCCCACTTTGGCAAGGTGGGCGACTTCGTGGATGGTGGGTTTACGCTTGGCCAAATTTGGCTCCTCTTTCAGGGTGGAAACGCTTTCTTGCAAAATCTAAAATTAGTTTATCACACAATCTGAACCTCGAGAACACGAAAAAGGCCCCGAGTCATATAAAAAATTCGGTTGAGCAAAGGAAGGGGCTTCTAAACTGGATTTGTGAATAACCCAGAGAAGCCCAAAGATAGTGTAGCTTGCCAGAACTGCGGAAGTGTGAAAGTCGAATGTGGCGGC
>NZ_QWKY01000141.1 GCF_003574035.1 Meiothermus hypogaeus
GCGAGGGTCAAATAGGGCAGCACCAGAGCCCATTCCTCATCACGGACGTCCGATGGGTAAGCACGGCGGTTCATGCTCTAAACATAACTGCAGTGCCTGATTTGGGTAAGGTGGTTTGTAGATTCTAGGAATCCGCAGCAGCAGGGCTGGCGCGCCTTCATAGGTGTATTCCAGGGTGTCCCATTCCTTCGCCAGCACCCCCTGGAGGGTGGTAATCCGAACGGGGGCAGGTTTTTGTTGGGCTATCGCGGGCTGTGTACCCATAGCCAGTCCAATCGAACTGGCTGCGATCGCTTGCAGAGTCTTGCGCCGATCCATAGGTTCACTCATGGCTAGCTCCTCTGTTTTGCAGTTGGCTCAGCAGGTTGTGGTTGTTCACGATGCTCCAGTGCTCGACAATCTGACCTTTCTGGAGGCGCAGCAGCTCGAGGTTTTCAAAAGCTATCTGGTGTCCGGTGGGTGCGATGCCGCCAAACTCCCCCCGATGGGTGCCGCGCCAGATACTGCGCAGGGCGACCCGATCGCCCTCGGCCACGAAATCTTCGATGGTGACCTCGAGGTCGGGAAAGCCTGCGTGTAGCAGCGCATATAAACGCTTGGCACCCTCACGCCCACCGGGCAAACCCGGAATCAGCGCGTCGTGGTCGAGGTAGTTGGGAGAAAGCAATTCGTCTACAGCGCCCAGGTTGCCCCGGTTCACCACCTCATCCACAAAACGTCGCACAATGCTTTTGTTGACCTCGGACACTACCGAACCTCCTGCGCGCCAGTGTGCAAAAGCTGGTGTGAAAAAAACGTCAAAAGTAGGAGCGTGCCTTGGGGCTAATGGCGAAGCACAAAAGGTGATGAGACCGCGCATCCACCGTTGGATGGATTGACAAATTGTGTTTTGGGTCTGTGGTAATGTGACGCTAACCTCGTTCGTCAGAGCATTTCCAGGCATAATCTGAATACGAGATGAGTGTGCTCACCGAAGCCCTGGTACTGGAAGCCCTGAAGACCGTCAACGATCCCGAGTTACACAAAGATCTGGTGTCGCTGGGAATGGTCGAGAAAATTGTGGTGGAAGGAACCAGGGTCGCAGTCAAGATTAACCTGACCACCCCGGCCTGCCCACTCAAGGAGCAGATTGAGGGGGATGTGCGTTCGGCCATCGGCAAGATTGGTGCTACCGAGATCGAAGTGCACTTTGGCGCCCAGGTGCGTGCCCCGCAAAACCTGCCCCTGCCTGGGATCAAGCACATTGTGGCTATCGCTTCGGGCAAGGGGGGGGTGGGCAAGAGCACCGTTGCCGCCAACCTGGCCATCGCGCTGGCCCAGGAGGGCGCCCGTGTGGGTTTGCTGGATGCCGATATCTACGGCCCCAGCCAGGCCCAGATGTTTGGCACCCAGGGAGAGAAGCTCCGGGTAGATGAGCAAAAGCGCATGGTGCCTCTCGAGCGCTACGGAATCAAGCTAATTAGTATTGCCAATATCGTCCCACCGGGACAGGCCATGGTCTGGCGCGGCCCCATTTTGCACGGCACGATTAAACAATTCCTTCAGGAAGTCGCCTGGGGTGACCTCGATTATCTGATCATTGACCTGCCGCCTGGTACGGGAGATGTGCAACTCTCCTTGTCCCAGCTCACCCGGCTTTCGGGGGGGGTGATTGTGACAACCCCGCAGGACGTGGCCCGGATTGATGCTGAGCGGGCGCTGGACATGTTCAAGCGGGTACAGGTCAATATCCTGGGTGTGATTGAGAATATGTCCTATTTCGAACAGAACGGCCACAAGACCCACATCTTTGGACAGGGCGGGGGCCGGCAGATGGCCGAACAATATAAGACCGCTTTCCTGGGTGAGATTCCCATCGCGCTTTCGGTACGCGAGGGGGGCGATAGCGGCGTGCCGGTGATTGTAGGTGCCCCGCAGTCGCCCGAGGCTGAGGCCTTCCGCCAGGCCGCGCGCAATCTGGCAGGACAGTTGTCGGTGCAGTCTTACCTGCTGCTACCGATGGCCTAGGGGTGTTATGGCTGTGGGAATGGGTGAGACCAAGTTGCGCATCCTCGAGACCCTGCGCTCGCGCTCGAGCTGTGCAGGCTCGCTGGCCGAGTCGCTGGGCATCTCCAAAGTAGCGGTGCACCGCCACCTGGAAGACCTCGAGCGCGAGGGTTTGGTGCGGGCCCGTCTGGAGAAAAACGAGAGCCGGGGCCGCCCCAAGCAGGTTTACCAGGCTGTTGACGAGCAGGCCTCTTACGCCCGCGTCTGCGCCGATGTGCTCACCCACCTCAAGGAGCTTTTTGGCGAAGGGCTGGTGCTGGAAGTTCTGACCCGGCGCAACAACAAGCTGCTCGAGGAACTCGCCCCCCACATGGAAGGTCTGACCCTCGAGCAAAGAATCTATCGCTTGAGTGAATTTCTCACCGAGCAGGGCTACCAGGCCAGTTTTTACTTCGAAAATGGGGCCTGGTATCTGGAGCAGGGTCGCTGCCCCAAGCTGGCCCTTTCCATGGAGCACAGCGAATTCTGCCACGCCGAACTGGAAATGTACAAAAAACTGCTGGGCGTTTCGGTAACACGCGAGGAACGCATCGCGGCCGGAGGCAACCGCTGCCGCTACCGCATAGATTCAACTGGTATTGAAGGTTAAACATCGCAAAAAACCCAGCATTGTACCTTTACCTTCCAAAACGGCGAGTCCTGGATGGGCGTTATATTTCGAAAACAAGGTTGGTCCTTAATCGCCCTGCCAATGCACCTTTATACCGGATTCAAAAAGACCGTTTACAAAAGCAAAAACCCCAGAGGCTGTCTTTTTGAATCCTAGAGCACACCCCTCCCGAACGGTCGGCGAAGAAAGCGTCTTGCTTCCAAGGGGCGGTATCGCCCTCCGCTACGCGGACAACTTCGGCCCTCTTGATTCTTCACCGAACGGTAACGAATCAACCGAATCTGGTATTGTATCGCGCAGTTCACAGAAGTTTCACCCCCGCGCTTACCCCATTTATCGCGCACCTCACGGACTTTGTGCAATATTGGCAAAAAAGGCCTAGCTTTGGCCAAAGTAGCCCAGTTCGTATAGCCGTTGCCAGACCCGGCTCACCGGCAGTCCCATCACGGTGTAAAAATCGCCCTCGATGCGCTCGATAAGCACCATTCCCAAACCTTGTGCCCCGTACCCTCCGGCTTTGTCCAGCCCTTCGCCGCTACTGGCATACCACTCGAGCTCCCACTCTTGCAAATCCCGAAAGGCAACCTTTGCTTCGACCACTTCGCTGTGCAGGTGCCCCTCGGGCTGCTGGATGGCAAAGCCGGTATAGACCGTATGGATGCGGCCTGAAAGCCGACGCAAGAAGGCCTTGTTTTCCTCAGGGTTTCGCGGTTTGCCCAGAACCTCGGTATCTAGCGCCACCACGGTATCGGCAGCCAGGACCCACTGCCCCGGCTGCCAGATGGTCTGGGCTTTTTTGGCGGCCAGGGCTTCGGCCATGGGAGCGGGCTCGAGGTGCCCTAAAGACTCCTCATCTATGTCGGCAGGGCGTACCTCAAAGGGCAGTGAAAGGCGCTTCAGTAACTCAGCCCGGCGGGGGCTCTGCGAGGCCAGAATCAGGGTGGGGAGGGAAGTCATGGGAGCTTGGG
>NZ_QWKY01000142.1 GCF_003574035.1 Meiothermus hypogaeus
CTCTCGAGGCTCCCCGCCTTTGCCCAAAGCCCCTTTCCCCAGCCCCGCACGCTCGAGGTGCGCCGGGCCGAGGGCGTGGTCGAGGCGCAGATTGCTGCTCGACAAAGCAATCTCACTATGGGCGGCAAACCCGTCCAACTGCTGACCTACGGTGGCTTCCCCGGCCCTACCCTGCGCCTGCGCGAGGGCGAGACGGTGCGGCTCAACTTCACCAACAACCTCCCCGAGGCCACCAACCTGCACCTGCACGGCTTGCACGTGCTCCCCAGCGTGGACGACCCGCTGGCCCTGGTCCAGCCCGGCGAGAGCCGCCTGTACGAGTTCACCGTCCCCAAGGGCTCAGCGGGGACTTACTGGTACCACCCCCACGTCCACGGCCGGGTAGCCCCACAGCTCTACGCGGGGCTGGCGGGCCTGCTGGTGGTGGAAGGGCCGCTCGATGCCCTGCCCGAGTTGAAGGAGGCCGAGGAACACCTCCTGGTGCTCAAAGACTGGCTGTTCTCCGGCGACCGGGTCCCGGCCTGGACCCACATGGACTGGATGAACGGCCGGGAGGGCAACCTGCTCACCGTCAACGCCACCGTGCGCCCGACCCTGCGTGCCCAGAAGGCCACCCTGCGCCTGCGGCTCTTGAACGCCAGCAACGCCCGCTACTACCGGCTGGCGCTGGAAAACCATCCCCTGTACCTCATCGCCACCGACGGCGGCTTCCTCGAGAAGCCCGTCGAGATCTCCGAACTCCTGCTGGCCCCCGGCGAGCGGGCCGAGGTGCTCGTGCGCCTGATCCGGCCCGGCAGCTATCGGCTGCAGGCCCTCCCCTACAACCGTGGCGCGATGATGATGCCTGGTGGCAGTAGGGGTGACCCGGGGATGGGCCAGGGGATGGGCCAAGGGATGGGGATGATGGACCACGGCGGCATGGGGGGCATGGGCGACACGGGGATGATGGGCTCCATGATGGGCATGGGAGCCACCCGCCTCGAGACCCTGCTCACCGTCGTGGCCCCGGCCAGCCCCAAGCCCCTGCCCCTGCCCGCCTCGCTGGCCCCCGTCGAACGGCTCGAGCCCGCCAGGGCCGCCGCCACCCGCCGCCTGGTACTGGGCGAGCGCATGATGCAGGCCGAGTTCTTCATCAACGACCGGATGTTTGACCCCGGCCGGGTGGACGTCCGGGCCAAGCTGGGGACGCTCGAGGTCTGGGAGCTCGTCAACAAGACCGACATGGACCACCCCTTCCACCTGCACACCTACCCCTTCCAGGTGCTCTCGCGGGGCGGCAAGCCAGCGCCCTACCGGGCCTGGAAGGATACCGTAAACCTGCGCAAAAACGAGGTTGTGCGGATCGCGGTGCCCCTGCGCAACTTCAGCGGGGTCACTGTCTACCACTGCCATATCGTCGAGCACGAGGATCGCGGCATGATGGGGGTGCTCGAGGTTCGGGATTAGGCCGTGGCCGAGCGCTTCAGCATGTACGTGGAGTACGGGGCCTACCCCCATTGCAAGCGGCCCGACGACACGGAGGTCGCTGCCGTGCAGGACTGGACCAACGCGACGGCTGGTCTTTTTGTGGCCTTCTTATGCGCGTAGAGAAGAGCTACTTACTGCGGAAGCCCTGACCCTCGTCCCTGCCTCTTTATTCGCGGAAAAGTTCGGAGGGGATTGACCTTTTACCTGATTCAAACTATCCTGAGTTCACACTCCCCCCCACCTGGGGAGGGGTACGACGGCGCCTAAACTGGCTGCCATCCGGAGGGTCACGATGGAACACAGGGCACATCCAACCACGGCAGTCCTCGAGGTCGCCCTCAGGAATTGCCACGACGGCTCGGAGTACGCCGACCTCGAGCGGCAGTTCGCCCGGCTGGAAGGCGTTCAGCAGGTCCACCTCGACCGCACCCGGGGCGTCGCCCACCTCGCCTACGACCCCGCGGTGACGAGCGCCCAGCGGCTCGAGGCCGAGATCGAGCAAAGGGGCTACGCCTGCGACTGCGCCGACTGCGCCCCCTCCGAGGCCCAGCCCGGGCACCCCAGCGTGGGCTCGGAGGGCCACGACCACGCCCACCACGGCCACGCCGCCCGTCCGGCCCCGGCCCCAGCCCACGACCACGCCGCCGTGCGGCACCAGGAGCACGCGGGCCACGAGGGGCACGACGAGCACGCCGGGCACGGGGCCGCGATGGTGAACGACATGCTGCGGCGCTTCCTGATCTCGCTGGCCCTAACCATCCCCGTCGTGATCTTCTCGCCCATCGGCGGGGCGCTGGGCTTCCCCGACATGCCGCCCTTCGGCCTTTCGATGGGGCTGTGGGGCTTCCTGCTGGCGACCCCGGTGGTGTGGTGGGGGGGCTGGCCCTTCATCAGTGCGGCCTGGCGGGCTTTGCTGCGGGGCGAGGCCAACATGATGACCCTCATCGCCACGGGCATCTTGGTGTCCTACACCTACTCGCTGGGGGCTACCTTCCTCTTCGAGGGCGAGGTGTTCTTCGAAGCGGCGGCCATGCTCACCACCTTCAGCCTGGCGGGGCACTGGCTCGAGATGCGCGCGCGCTTCGCCACCGGGCGGGCGGTAGAGGCCCTGCTCAAGCTGGCCCCCGCGACGGCCCGGGTCCGGCGGAACGGGCAGGAGGTGGAGGTGGCGCTCGAGCAGGTGGTGGTGGGCGACGAGGTCGTGGTCAGGCCCGGCGACCGGGTGCCGGTGGACGGGGTGGTGATCTCGGGGCAGAGCTACGTGGATGAGAGCATGATCACCGGCGAGCCGATCCCCGCCGCCAAGACCCCCGGCGCGAAGGTGGTCGGGGGGACGGTGAACCAGACCGGGGCCTTCACCTTCAAGGCCACGGCGGTGGGCGCCGACACCGCGCTCTCGCGCATCGTGCAGATGGTGCGCAACGCCCAGGCCTCCAAGGCCCCGGCGCAGCGCCTGGCCGACCTGGCCGGGAAGTACCTGGTGTTCATCGCGCTGGGCTCGGGCGTGCTCACCTTCCTCTTCTGGTACTTCCTGGGGGCGCAGGGGCTGGTCTTCGCCCTCACCGTGGCGGTCTCGGCGGTGGTGATCGCCTGCCCCGACGCGCTGGCCCTGGCGACGCCGACCGCGATCACCGTGGGGGTGGGGGTGGCGGCCCGGGAGGGCGTGCTGTTCAAGAACGCGACCGCGCTCGAGGCCACCGCCGCCATCGACACGGTGGTCTTCGACAAGACCGGCACCCTCACCGAGGGCAAGCCCGCGGTGACCGACCTCGAGCCCATCGCCCCCTTCACCCCCGAAGAGCTGCTGGCCCTCGCCGCCTCCGCCGACCAGCCCTCGCAGCACCCCCTGGCCGAGGCCATCGTGCGGGCGGCCGAGGAGCGTGGCGTGGGCGTGCAACCCCCCGACGCCTTCGATTCTGTCCCCGGGCACGGTGTGGTGGCCCAGGTTAAGGGGCGCACGGTGCTCATCGGCAACCGGAGGCTCATGGACCGGGAAGGCGTCGAGGTGGGCCAACTGGAAGAACGGGTGTCCCGGCTGGCCGCCGAGGGCAAGACCGCCATGTACGTGGCGGTGGACGGCCAGCCCGCAGGGGTGGTCGCGGTGGCCGACGTGGTCCG
>NZ_QWKY01000143.1 GCF_003574035.1 Meiothermus hypogaeus
AACCAAAACCCCCCACCTCAAGGTAGGTGGGGGGAAGGTAAGCTGGTGTGGAGCGGGAAACGAGACTCGAACTCGCGACCCCAACCTTGGCAAGGTTGTGCTCTACCAACTGAGCTATTCCCGCAAAAATAAAACCTCTGCACTGCCCTACTCTCCCAGGCCCCTTCGAGCCAAGTACCATCGGCGCAGGCACGTTTCACTGCCGTGTTCGGAATGGGAACGGGTGGGACCATGCCGCTATGAGCACAGAGGTTTCCAATGTTTTACTTTTCAAAGTTGGACCAAGAAGGGGTAGCAGCAAGGAAAGGAGGTACGGGTATCAGTGCATAAAGGTCAAGACCTCGGACGATTCGCACGGGTCGGCTCAATGGGTCACCCCACGTACACCTCCCGCCGATTCACCCGGTATTCTACCGGGGTCCTTACCGGATTGACTCCGTGAGAAGGCTCATCTTGAGGCAAGTTTCCCGCTTAGATGCTTTCAGCGGTTATCTCTCCCGTACTTGGCTACCCTGCATATGCCCTTGGAAGAACAGCAGGAAAACCAGCGGTACGTCCACTCCGGTCCTCTCGTACTAGGAGCAGCCCCCCTCAACCTTCTTGCGCTCGTGACGGATAGAGACCGAACTGTCTCACGACGTTCTGAACCCAGCTCGCGTGCCACTTTAATGGGCGAACAGCCCAACCCTTGGGACCTTCTTCAGCCCCAGGATGTGACGAGCCGACATCGAGGTGCCAAACGATTCCGCCGCTATGGACGCTCGGGAATCATCAGCCTGTTATCCCCAGGGTAACTTTTATCCGTTGATCTATGGCCCTTCCACACAGAACCACAGGTTCACTAGGCCCCGCTTTCGCGCCTGCTCGGCCTGCTCGCCTCACAGTCAGGCTCCCTTCTACCCTTGCGCTCACTGGTGGGTTTCCGTCCCACCTGAGGGAACCTTTGGGCGCCTCCGTTACCTTTTAGGAGGCGACCGCCCCAGTCAAACTGCCCATCAAACACTGTCCCGGCGCAAAGCGCTTCGGTTAGAAATCCAGACGTCTCAGGGTGGTATCTCACCGTCGCCTCCACCGAAACCAAAGCCCCGGTTTCACAGGCTCCCACCTATCCTGCGCAGAAACGGCCGAATCTCAATGCCAGACTACAGTAAAGCTCCATGGGGTCTTTTCGTCCTGCCACGAGTAGGCTGCATCTTCACAGCCAGTTCAATTTCACCGGGTCCCTCGCTGAGACAGCACTCTGATCGTTACGCTTTTCGTGCAGGTCGGAACTTACCCGACAAGGAATTTCGCTACCTTAGGACCGTTATAGTTACGGCCGCCGTTCACTGGGGCTTCGGATCAGGGCTTGCACCCCTCCCCTTGACCTTCCAGCACCGGGCAAGCGTCGCTCCGTATACTTCCACTTACGTGTTCGCACAGAGCTGAGTTTTTGGTAAACAGTCGCCAGAGTCTATTCACTGCGGCTTCCCGTAGCACCGCGAACGGCACCACAAGAAGCACCCCTTCTCCCGAAGTTACGGGGCTAGATTGCAAAGTTCCTTAGCGAGGGTTCTCCCGCGCGCCTTGGTGCATTTACACCCACCCACCTGTGTCGGTTTACGGTACGGGTACTGCGCAGTTATGCTTAGAGGCTTTTCTCGGCTCCCTGGCTTCGGCGAGTTGTCACCTTGCGGCTTCCACACCACCCACCGGTATTGGGCTACGGATTTGCCTATAGCCCCCTTTGGGTTTCTGTCCGGGCTCATCCATGGCTCCGGTTCGCTTAGCCTAAAGCGTCCCCCCATCGCACTGCGTAGTAGGACTGGAATATTAACCAGTTGTCCGTCGGCCTCGCCTCTCGGCTTATCCTTAGGCCCCGCCTAACCCTACGATGACGACCATCGCGTAGGAAACCTTGGGTTTACGGCGAAGGGGATTCTCACCCCTTTTATCGTTACTCATGCTGGCATTCGCACTTCCCGTACCTCCACCACTCCTCACGGTATGGCTTCCTCGGCATAGGGAACGCTCCTCTACCGCTGCATCACTGCAGCCCGCGAATTCGGTGACAGGTTTAAGCCCCGATCATTTTCAGCGCAGGGTCACTCGACTAGTGAGCTATTACGCACTCTTTAAAGGATGGCTGCTTCTAAGCCAACCTCCTAGCTGTCTGGGCAACCCCACATCTTTATCCACTTAACCTGTACTTGGGGACCTTATTCGGCGATCTCTGTTGTTCCAGCGCTTGGACACGGATGTTAGCACTCGTGCCCTCACTCCCGGACTCCATTTTGGACCCTTCAGAGTTTGAAAGGGTTTGGTAGGCTGGTAGGCCCCCTAGCCCTATCAGTGCTTTACAGGCCCAAATAAGCATCCGAGGCTGACCCTAAAGTCATTTCGAGGAGAACTAGCTATCTCCCAGATCGGTTAGCTTTTCACTCCTAACCCCAACTCATCCAAAGGATTTGCATCTCCAACTGGTTCGGCCCTCCACGCAGTGTCACCCGCGCTTCAGCCTGGTCAGGGCTAGCTCTCTGGGTTTCGAGTCTACGGCAACGAACTATGCGCCCTATTCGGACTCGCTTTCGCTACGCCTCCACCTCTCGGCTTAAGCTCGCCCGCTACCGTAAGTCGCCAGCTCATGCTTCAATAGGCACACCAAAAGACCTGTATAGTCCTTTGATTGCTTGTGAGCACACGGTTTCAGGTTCTATTTCACTCCCCTCCCGGGGTTCTTTTCACCTTTCCCTCACGGTACTGGTCCACTATCGGTCACCTAGAGTATTTAGCCTTACGCGGTGGGCCGCGCAGATTCACCCATAGCTCCACGAACCACAGGCTACTCGGGTACTGGCTACTAGCTTCCGCCTTTCGTCTACAGGACTTTCACCTTCTATGGTGGGCTTTCCCAAAACCCTTCGACTAAACTTCCGCTTCGATATCGCCAGCCCCACAACCCCACTGAGCACGCTCAGCAGTTTAGGCTTCTCCCCTTTCGCTCGCCGCTACTCAGAGAATCGAACTCTCTTTCTTCTCCTCTGGGTACTTAGATGTTTCAGTTCCCCAGGTTCCCCCTCACTCGCGTGAGTGACCTGTGTTCCCACAGGCCGGGTTCCCCCATTCGGATATCCCGGTATCAAAGCTTACTACCAGCTCCACCGGGCTTTTCGCAGGTAATCACGTCCTTCATCGGCTTAGGTGCCAGGGCATCCACCGTGTGCCCGTTCTATCTTGACCTTTATTCCCTCTCTAGAGTCACCCCCAGAGATTAGGTCTATTCACACCCACCCTGAATCCCCTCTATCGCTCGCACAATAGATAACGTCCAGGATGGACTTCCTTCCCTTATCTACTACCCCTTTGTCATGATCCTCGCGCCAGCCTTCGTATTGGGGCGCAACGA
>NZ_QWKY01000144.1 GCF_003574035.1 Meiothermus hypogaeus
TCGCAGGCTGGCGCGAGACTATGAGCGGCTGGCTGAGACCTTGCGAGGTTGGCACTGGTTGGCTTTTTCGATTCTGATGACAGCGAAAACTGTGGAGCTTTTACGAACAGCTAGTTAGCAGGCTCTAAACCCTGGGAGGAGTCCCGTGTACCTCAGTAAGTTGCTGCTCGACGTTCGCTCCAAACAAGCCCGCACCGACCTCGCCAACCCCTACCAGCTCCACGCCACCCTGTGCCGGGCCTTTGCCGATGAAGACCAGACCCCACCCCGCTTTTTGTGGAGGCTCGAGGAGGGTAAGAACCCGGTGGTGCTGGTGCAGAGCGCCACTGGACCCGATTGGGACAAACTTGCTCAACGCTTCCCCAGCTACTTCCAGGAGCCGCCGAAGACCGGGCAACTCCCCCTCGAGCACCTCCAACCCGCCCAAACCCTGCGCTTCCGCCTAAAGTGCAACCCGACCATTACCACCGTGGCAAAAGACGGCAGCATAGGAAAAGACGGCAAACCCAAGAAGAAGCGCTACGGGCTGTACAAACTCGAGGACTTGGTTGGCGAAGAAATCGAAGGCGTTTGGAAACCGGGCTGGCTCGAGCGTCAAGCCGAAAAATCAGGTTTCAAGCTCATGGACTTTATGGTTGTCCAGAGCGAGAAGCTCATGCTGTATAAGCATGACCGCTCGAGCAAAATCACCCTTCAGTCGGTGCTGTACGAAGGCCACCTAAAGATCACCGACCTCGAGGCCTTCAAGCGCACCCTTGCTACCGGCCTGGGTCACGCCAAGGCCCTAGGGTTTGGCCTGCTCTCCATCGCAAAGGTTTCTCGCTAGGAGATGAGGGGAAGGCATGAAATACGAAACCCGCAATCTACAAGAACTTCCCAAGTTTCGCGACGGGCTTTCGTATATCTACCTCGAGCATGGCCGCCTCGAGCAGCAAGACCAGGCCGTGGCCTACTACAGCCAAGAAGGGGTGGTGGCCATACCGGCTGCCGCGCTGGGGGTGCTGCTGCTGGGCCCCGGCACCTCCATCACTCATGCCGCCATTCGTCAGCTTGCCAACAACGGCTGTTCGGTGTTCTGGGTGGGCGAGGAGATGGTGCGCTTTTATGCCAGTGGCATGGGTGAAACCCGTTCCAGCGCCAACCTGATGCGACAAGCGCAAGCCTGGGCCGACCCAGAGGCGCACCTGGAAGTGGTCAAGCGTATGTACCGGATGCGCTTTCCCGAAGGACTGCCGCCCGACCTCACCCTGGAACAAATTCGAGGCCGAGAGGGGGTGCGCGTGCGCGATGCCTATGCTCGCTGGAGCCGCGAGACCGGGGTGGAATGGAAGGGCCGCAACTACAACCGGGGCAACTGGGCCGAGGCCGACCCCATCAACCGTGCCCTCTCGGCGGGCGCAGCGTGTTTGTATGGGCTGTCACATGCCGCTATTATCTCGGCGGGCTACAGCCCAGCGTTGGGCTTCATCCATACCGGCAAGCAGCTTTCCTTCGTCTACGATGTGGCCGACCTCTACAAGGCCGAAACCCTGATCCCAACTGCTTTTAAGGTAGTAGCCGAATCGGAGTTCGGTGTAGAGAGGCGGGTGCGCCAGGCCCTGCGCGACCAGCTCCGGGAGGTCAAGCTGTTGGAGCGCATCGTCTCAGATTTACACTCTTTGTTCGATGCCCTGGAAATCCCCGATCCCTATGCCGAAGATGCCTCGGCCCCCGGTGAGCTATGGGATGTGGACGGTACGGTTCCTGGTGGGGTGGCCTACGGCGAACTCGAGCAAGACGACCCCAACTAAACTATGGTCGTGATTGTGCTGGAAAACGTACCCAAGCGTCTGCGCGGCGAGCTATCGCGCTGGATGTTGGAAGTGAGCACCGGTGTTTTTGTGGGGAGCATGTCGGCATTGGTGCGGGATCTGCTATGGGAAAAGTGTAAGGAGAAAAAGACGGTAGGGCGTTGTTGTCTGATGTACCGTACCAGCAACGAGCAAGGTTTTACAATCCGAACCCATGGCGACACCACCCGCACCCTGGTAGACTTTGATGGCATAACACTGGTAGCTGTGCAAAACGCCGAATGGCAGCGCATCCATGCCAAACGGAAAAAGTCTAAGGCGACCGAGAACCTTGAAAAAGAAAATCCCAACCCATCAGCTCGGGATTCCGACACTTCAGACGGGGTAAGTGGCTGAATTTGCTGTTAGGATCAAGTGTATTCCCCACACGCGCGGGGATGAACCGCCGGGCTATCCCCGCTTCAAAGGCCGGGGCTGGTATTCCCCACACGCGCGGGGATGAACCGCCCGTACATGCGAACCCAGGCGGCATTGTAGAGTATTCCCCACACGCGCGGGGATGAACCGTGCGGGCGCTGGCCACCAGGCTCAACCTCGAGGTATTCCCCACACGCGCGGGGATGAACCGGGTGGACAACCCGCATTATCTAATCTCCAGTTCGTATTCCCCACACGCGCGGGGATGAACCGGCGGCTACCTCGAGCTTGCGGCTGCCGATTGGGTATTCCCCACACGCGCGGGGATGAACCGCCCAGGACCTCACCCCGCTCCAACTACGTCTTGTATTCCCCACACGCGCGGGGATGAACCGTCGGTGCTCGACCAGGTGGGCTTTATCGAGCGTATTCCCCACACGCGCGGGGATGAACCGAAAGAGCAGGTAGCGGACGGGAACGAAGCCAAGTATTCCCCACACGCGCGGGGATGAACCGGTCAGTCGGCAACTGGTAGACCTGGCGGCCCGTATTCCCCACACGCGCGGGGATGAACCGTGTGGGCGCAAGAACTTTTGGCTTACTTGCGCGTATTCCCCACACGCGCGGGGATGAACCCGGCTTCTAACCACATGGTGGCGTTCATCGAAGTATTCCCCACACGCGCGGGGATGAACCGAGGCTGCATTTGAAGGTGGTGCTGAATACAAAGTATTCCCCACACGCGCGGGGATGAACCGGTTTAATCCTTTTTGAATCTCACTCCAAGCACGTATTCCCCACACGCGCGGGGATGAACCGTGTTACAGTTACACCCCCTGAAAAACACTGTGCGTATTCCCCACACGCGCGGGGATGAACCGCTACCGTTTTCATAGATAGCTATACCGACATGCGTATTCCCCACACGCGCGGGGATGAACCAGATGGTTGGTGTTTTCAGGTGTATTGACAAGCCGTATTCCCCACACGCGCGGGGATGAACCGTTGCTCAATGTAGCGCACCATAGCACGCACAAGTATTCCCCACACGCGCGGGGATGAACCGCGGATTTTATCGTGCATCCAGTTCAAGCCGGTGTAT
>NZ_QWKY01000145.1 GCF_003574035.1 Meiothermus hypogaeus
ACCCGAAACCTCGACCCCAAGACGGCTTACCGCACCCTCGAGCGCTACCGGGTGGTGGACGTGCGCGAGCCGGAGGAGTGGGCGGAGGGGGTGCTGCCGGGCGCCCTGCGGCTCCCCCCCGGCACCCCGACCCCAAACCTCGGTCGAAAGTGTGGGTCCGGTACGGAAAGCCGAGGCCCGTGGGTAGGGGCAAGCCCTCCAGGACGAGGGGGATGTCGCTGTATAGTGGTTCCTGGAGGCGGCCATGTTCCCAGGACCCGAGCCCCTTGCCCTACTCGGCCTGCCCCCGGGCAGCGCCGACGACCGTGTGCGCTACCTGCGGGAGGGGCTACCCGTTTCGGCCTGGGACGCCCTCAAGCGCCTGCTGCGCTGCAGCGACCGTGAGCTGGGGATCCTCACCCAGATCCCTCCTTCCACCCTGGCCCGCCGCCGCAGGGCCGGGCGGCTGAACCGCCTCGAGGGCGAGCGGCTCTACCGGGTGGCGGCGGTGGTGGCCCAGGCGCTGTCGACGTTCGGGGACCCTGAAGCCGCGGTAGGGTGGCTCAGGCAGCCCAACCTGGCGCTGGGGGGGCGGGTCCCGCTCGAGTACGCCGACACCCCGGCCGGGGCGCGGGCGGTGGTGAACCTGCTGGGCGGGCTGGAGCACGGCGTGGTGCAGTGAGCGGCGGAGGGGGAAGCGCCCCGCCGGCACCTTCCGCCGGCGCCCGGGCCTGGCCATAAAGCGGTGGCGCTTGGCGCACAAACGCGTGACGATCGCGCAACTAGCCCGGGAGCGCGACCCTGCGTAAACTGCCACTCATAGCCAAACCGTTCGTGTCCCTCCCCGAAGCAGCAAAGATGGTAAATGTCTGGACTTACGCACCCTAGGGATCACCAGATAAAATGGGCCTTCATGTCACGGAGAGGTTCCGAAGATAGGATACCAACCTCGGTCCTCCGCGCGCTAGAAGCCTTAGCCCAAAGCCCCATCAACACCTCTGCCCTGGCCATGGCTGAAGCCCAAGGCTGCAACCACGACACCCTCTACCGCGCCCTGGACTACCCTCTGCCCTACTTCTTTAGCCTCTGCCTCCCTCTCTGCCGTACCCTGGGGGGCCCGAAGGGGGGCTACCTCCTCATCTCCTCATCGACGATGTCCTTATCCCCCGCTACCGCTCAGGCCAGCTCGGCCTCAAACGCCTGAGGAGCCCCAAGGAGGGGGCCTACCCCTATACCCCTACGGCTTCAGCCTGGTGGTCCTGGCCTGGGTCGACGCCAGGGGTTGGCGTCGGATCCCCCTGGCCTTCCTGCCCTACTTTGCCGATGGGGAGGAAAGCAAGCTAGACCTGGCCTTGTCCCTTTTGGAGTGGGCCCGGGAGGAGGGGTCTGAGCCGGAGGGGGTGCTGTTCGACGCCTGGTACGCGGCAAAGGAAGTGCTGGAGTGGCTCCATGCTCAGGGCTGGTGTTTCGTGACGAGACTCAGGGCTAACCGATTGCTGGAGGGTATCCAGTTGCGGCGGCATGGAGGGGCCTACTGGGTGAAGGTGGGCCATCTGAAGGGACTTTCTTTTACGGTGCAGGTGGTGCGTCGAGGGAGGGGGTTTTATGCCAGTTCCGGTGTGGACTCGGAGGGAAAGAGGACGGTGGAGGTGTACCGGTTGTGGCAGGGGATTGAGGAGATCTTCCGGGGATTGCAGCAGGAGCTAGGGTGGAAGGGGCACCGGCACTGGCGCCGGGCCAAAGTCTTGGGGCATCTGGCTTTGGGACTGGTGGCCTATGGGCTCATCGAGTGTCAGCGAGAGCGGCTGAAGTCGAGTTTCTACCAATGCCGACGGAGACTCATCGCAGGTAAGCTGAGCCTGGATTTGAGCCCTCTGTTACCGGTGCAGGTGGAGGCCGCGTAAGTCCAGTAAATAAATCAGCAGTTATGAACCCTGAAGGGATCGACTTTCTGCGAACATTTCTTGTAATGCAGTAGAAGGGGTGGCCATGAGGTTTGTAGGCAGACAGCAGGAGGGTCGCGCGCTGCTCCTCTCGGTGCGGGCCGGGCGCGGGGTGATGCTGGCGGCCCCACCCGGTCCTGGCCCGCGCCAGCCGCATGGCGGTGCCCGACCCCAAGGAGCAGCCGCAGAAGATGCTGGAGGCGGTGGCCAACCACTCCGCCCAGGTGGTGGTGGTCGACGAGCTGGGCTGGGTCGAGGACTCCAAGACCGTCGAGATCATCGCAGGCAAGGGGGTCAAGGTCATCGCCACCGTTCACGGCTCGCACCTGGGCGAGGCCGTCGCCAACCCCGCCCACTTCCCGGTGGTGGGCGTGGCCAAGCACCTCGTCGAGCGCACCCTGGTCCAGGAGCGCCCCCCGGTGTTCCGCATGGCGGTCGAGGCCTACGCCTTGGGGCGCATCCGGCTGTGCCCCGACCTCGACCAGGCGGTGCGCGACATCCTGGCGAGGCGCCCGACGCCGGTGCTCGACTTCAACCTGCGCACCGGGGAGTACACCCGGACCGCCCACCGCGCGGGCCTCGAGGGCGGGGCGGCGGCCCCCGAGAAGGCCTGAGCGCCGCACAGGGGCGGCGGGGTGGCCGGGCCCTACCTGTTTTGGATTTGCATCTATCCCAAATAATCAAGTACCGCACCACGGCTTGACCAGCCCTTCGCGCGTCCTGGACTGCGAATCGTGCCAATGCCGCCTGGTGGATGGCCGACCCCTTGGCCGGTGGTCCTGCTGGAGAGGTGGGGGGTTGGTCTAGGTTGAAATCTAGGCCAGGGCCTAGATTTACTTCTAGGGTTACCCCCCCTTTTTTTGAGGACGGGAGGAGGAGGAAGGTAAACGATCCCCTACCGGGACGCCGCCCCTGGCCGGAGCCCGACTGGCGAGTCGGGCCGCAGGCTGGGCCCGGTCTCGAGCTCGCCCACCGCGTAGATCCCCGCCCGTGGGCCGGATATCCAGATGAGGACGCGGTCCCCGGCCCTGATCCGGCCGGTGTGCTGGAGACAGCCCCACCACTCGCGGGCCTCGAGCTTGAGCGAGCGATGGATGTCGTAGAGGGCGGGGTTGGCCTGGAAGATCCAGGTGGCGCGGTCGCGGTCGGCGTGGCCGACCTTGAGGGCGGTGGCCCCCTCCCGGGTGGGCTCTACCACGGCAACAGGGCCGGCCTCGCTCGTCGTGGGGGGGTCAAGCCAGACTTGACCGCTATACATCTTTTGTATGCAACCCCAGGAACCTCAAAGCGGAGAGGGGGTTGAAGGAGAAGGCTTCCAGGGCGGCTTTTTTAGCCTGGACCTTGCGGTAGTTGAGGCAGTTCAGC
>NZ_QWKY01000146.1 GCF_003574035.1 Meiothermus hypogaeus
TCGTTCAGGCGCAAGCCTACCGCTGGATGAACCGGGGGGTCTTCGAAGACCTGGTACACGACCTGCGCATGACCCTGCGAATGCTCCAGGGCAAAGCCGCCCATCCCAGCGCTGCCATCTACGATGCCCGCACCCTACAGTCCACCCCGCAAAGTGGGGAGCGAGCTGGGTATGACGGGCACAAGCGACCTGGCGGTCGCTAAAGCGAGCCTTGCAAGGGGAGCAAGGTCCACCTGGCGGTGGACACGCTGGGCCACCTGCTGGCCTTGGTGGTGACGGCGGCCAGCGAACAGGAGCGGGCCCAGGTGGGAGCCCTCAGTCAACAGGTGCAGGAAGTGACGGGGGCGCGGGTGGAAGTGGCCTTCGTGGATCAGGGTTACACCGGGGAGGAGGCGGCACAAGCGGCGCAGGCGGAAGGCATCGCCCTATGCGTGGTCAAGGTGGAGGGTGCTAGACGAGGATTCGTCCTGCTGCCGAAGCGTTGGGTGGTGGAACGTTCGTTTGCCTGGACATCCCGGTTTCGCAGGCTGGCACGCGACTATGAGCGGCTGGCCGAGACCTTGCGAGGCTGGCACTGGTTGGCCTTCTCAGTTCTGATGACGGCAAAAACTGTGGAGCTTTTACGGACGGCTAGTTAGCGGTCTCTAGAGCGCAATAGGTATTCGGCTAACAGCCGTTATACCGGATTCAAAAAGACAGTTTACAAAACCAAAAACCCCATAGGCTGTCTTTTTGAATCCTAGCAGGCTTTTATCATATACAACCATTGAGCCAGCGAAACAGGAGCATGGGTTGGACGGAAAAGCTGCGAACGCTGCGAAGGACGGGTCTGTCGAGTTGGTGAAGGAAGCCCAGGAGGAGGTTGCGCAAAGCCGCCAGGGCTTGGGCAGCTTTGCGGGTGCGACAAGCATCTTCAGCAAAGACGGTGTCCCGTTTGTGGTGGAGCTTGTTCTCGATAGCCCAATGGTTACGGCTGATGAGGGCCAGGGTAGCGGCATCCGCTTGAGTAGGGCTTAGGCTGGTGACGGCAAGGTGAGTCTCTTCGGAGACGGCGCCGGTGCGTTTGTGGGTCTTGTGGCGATAGATTTGAACGATCTGTTGTAGATCAGGAAAGCACAAGTCTTTCTCGACCGGGATTTGAGTGGTGGAGCGGAACCGCCAAACCCACAGTGAGCCACTGCGTACCTGATGGTACGTATGTTCATCGTCAGCAGGGTACTGCATCAAATATTCAGCCCAATCCTTCAACTCAGCCTGGTTATTCTTGAGCGCGAGGAAGTAGTGCCCCCCTTTTGCAGGATGGCTTTGGCGGTCTGGCTCTCCGTATGGGCGGCATCCCCCGTCCACACCCAAGGGATGCCGATCTCCGACAGGTCAGCCTCCAACTGCATCATCAACTGCTGCCCGGCTACCGCCTCATCTCCCACAGCTTCGCTTTGCAACAGGCTCAGACCCAACCGGCTCAGATAGGCTGAGACCAATACGATGGCCTTATCCCCTACCCCGCCCCTGGCGCTGCCCTTTAGGTGTTTGCCATCCAGGCTGATCTCCAGCAGCCCCAACCCTTTGAGCCCACCGTCTTGATCCAACACCTTCAACACATCTTTGGCCCAAGCCTGCAAGGCCCTTTCCAGGGCCTCTACCTCTTTCTCCAAAGCCCAAAAGAAACGATAGAGGGTCGCCTGAGCGGGCAGTGCCCGGCCTGTTTTTCCTCGACCAAATCCCAGCACCAGCAGCCAGTCCCGTTGGTCTTCGATCCACTGGGCTATGGCCAGAATATTTGTTCGACCACTCCCCAAACCCATCAGCACCAGCATGAACAGCATTCGCCAGTCATACCTACGGTTATGTGCTCTCAAGTCGGGTACTTCCATCAAGTACGGTATTGGGCTGGGTATACCTTTTGCTTCTCTTGGCTCGTTCATACTGAATATCTGGACTTACGCGGTGCTGAAGATCCTCGATAAAATGGGCCTCTGGTAACCAGGGAGGCCCGATGAAGAGGATACCACAGCCCCTTCTGCGCGCTCTAGAAGCTTTAGCCCAAAGCCCCATCAACACCTCCGCCCTGGCTATGGCCGAGGGTAAGGACTTCGCCCACGACACCCTTTATCGCGCCCTGAACCAGCCCCCGGCTCTGTTTTTTGAACTCTCCCTTGAGCTCTGCATGGCCATGGGTGGGCTGGACCGGGGCTACCTCATCCTGGACGACGTGCTCATCCAGCGCTACCGCACCCCGCTTCGCGGCGAAAGAAGCATCTCGGGCAGGCTGGGCCTGAAGAAGATGCGGGACACCGCCACGGGGGGCTGGGTCTTTGGGCTTTCCCTGGTGGTGCTGGCCTGGACGGACGGGAAGCGGCGCGTCCCCCTGGCCTTCCTGCCCTACTTTGCGGAGGAGGAGAGCAAGCTGGACCTGGCCCTGGCCCTCCTGGAGTGGGCCAGGGAGGCGGGCTTTCGTCCGGAGGGGGTGCTCTTTGACGCCCGGTACGCGGCGCGGCAGGTCCTGGAGTGGCTCCATGACCACGGCTGGTCTTTTGTCACGAGACTCAGGTCTAACCGTGTGCTGGACGGTGTCCAGTTGCGGAGGCATGGGGGTACCCGTTGGGTGAAGACGGGGAGGCTGCGGGGCCTGACCTTCGCAGTAGGGGTGCTCAAGCGTGGGGGGAAGTTTTACGGGACGGACCGGGAGGGGTGGTGGGACTTGAGGATGCGGGAGGTTTACCGGATACGGCAGGCCATTGAGGAGATTTTCCGGGGGCTGCAGCAGGAGCTGGGGTGGACGGGGCAGCGGCACTGGCGCAGGGCCAAGCTGTTGAGCCATCTAGCCCTGGGGCTGGTGGCCTACGGGCTGATAGAGCGGCAGCGGGAGGGGCTGGGGTTGAGCTTCTACCAGTGCCGACGAAAGCTCATTGCGGGTAAGCTGAAACTGGATTTGAGCCCTCTGGAAGCAGCTTAGTTGTTAGTGCGTAAATCCAGTGAATATGATAAAAGCCTGATTTGCAAGCAGATTCTTATCAGAGGCTGTCGTAAAAGTCTACTATGCTTGAAGGGTGACTTCTACACGTAGATTTTACCCCAGCGACCTCTCGGATGCGGAGTGGGTTCTCCTGGAGGGTGTGTCCTGAAAATAGGCAAACAGCCTAAACTGTTGGAATGAGCGAAATACGGGAACGGATGCATCAGTTGGTGGATGAGTACGAGCGGCTGGGAGAGGGGAAGAGTATAGCCGAGCAGGAGTT
>NZ_QWKY01000147.1 GCF_003574035.1 Meiothermus hypogaeus
CCCCAAGGCCATCATCCCCTCCACCCCCAAGTTCACCACCCCGGCCCGTTCGTTCAGGATGGCCCCCAGACAGGCAATGAGCAAGGGCGTGCCGAAGGAGAGGGCTCGAGCGAGGGCGTTTAGAATTTCTTCCATATCGGTGCCTCAGGTCAAAGAATAGCGGCGCTTTACCGGCCCCAGCGCACGCGGTTGCGGAGAAAAACCTCCGAGGCAATCAAGCACATCAGCATAACGCCACTAAAAACATCCACGATGCGAAAGGGCATGTTGAGGCTCACCTTGAGCAGGTCGCCCCCGGCCAGAATCAGGCCCATCAGGGGGGCGGTGAGGAGCACCAGCGCCGGGTTACCCCGGGCCAGCCAAGCCACAATAATGGCGGTAAAGCCATAGCCAGATGATAGCTGCCCCGGCTCTATTAGGCGGTGGTGGATGCCGGCAATTTCGCCTACCCCGGCCAGCCCCGCCAATCCACCCGTAATCAGCGCTACCCAGAGGATAACCCGGCCTCCGGGGATGCCCAGGTAGCGGGCCGCACCCGGATTCTCTCCCACCACCCGCATCTGAAAGCCGATGGGGGTGCGGACCAGCATCAGCTGCAAGACCAGCGCCAACACCACCCCTAAAAGCAAGGTGGGCCAGTGGACGTTGGTTCCGGGGAGCACCGCAATCTGCTGGTACTCGGCGAAGCGGTCGGAATAGATGTAGCCCCGAGCATCCTTCCCCTTCCAGGGGCCGTTAATCAGAAAAATCACCAGCGACTGGGCCACATAGTTGAGCATCAGGGTGGTGAGGATCTCGTTGACGCTCAGACGGGTTTTGAGCCAGGCGGCCAGCAAGCACCACCACGCCCCGCCCAAAGCCCCGGCCAGCCCCATTCCCAGTAGGCTGAGCCAGGGGGGCAGGGGCACGAACAGGGCCACCCCCGCAGCAAACACCGCCCCCAGCAGCAGTTGGCCTTCGGCCCCAATGTTAAAGAACTGGGTGCGAAAGGCCAGGGTCAGGCCCACCCCAATGAGCAGCAAGGGAATGCTGCGGCGCAAAATTTCCTGCCAGCCCTTGGCGTCTAGCAGGGTACCCGAGAGCATGGCGCGGTAGGCCTCGAGCGGATGGAGTCCATAGGCCGCAAAGAGCCCGCCCACCAGTACAAAGGCCACCCCCAAAGCGGCCAGCGTGACCCCTAGCACGCGGTAGCGGGAGGGGCTTTCCAGGGGCTCGAGCCTCACGCCTCACCTCCGGTCATCAAAAGCCCCACCTGTTCACGGGAGATTTGACCCACCGGGTAGGGGCCCCGCAGCCTCCCCTGGTAGAGCACCGCAATCCGGTCGGATAGCGAGAGCAACTCTTCCAGGTCTTCCGAGACCAGAAGCACCCCCGCCCCCTGGTAGGTTTTCTCGAGCAACACCCGGTGCACCTGCTCGGTTGCCCCGATGTCGAGGCCATAGGTCGGGTGCACCGCCAGAATCAGGCGGGGCTGCCCGGAGAGCTCGCGGGCCAGAATCACCTTCTGGATATTGCCGCCCGAAAGCAGGCGTGAGGGGGTGTGCAGGCCGGGGGTCGCTACGGCATACTCGCGGATTTTTGCCTGGGCATGGGCGGCAAAAGCAAACGGGTTGAGCAACAGGCCACGGGTAAAGGGGGGCCGGTTAAAAGAACGCAAAGCCAGGTTCTCGGCCACGCTCATGCTGGGAACAGTGCCCATATGAATGCGGTCTTCGGGGATGTGCGCCACCCCCTGGGCAAACAACCGGGCCGGGTTGGCAACCAGGGGCTGTCCGGCCAGCCGCACCATCCCGCCCTCCATTTTGCGCAAACCGGCCAGCACCTCCACCAGCTCGCTCTGGCCGTTGCCCGCAACCCCGGCAATCCCCAGAATTTCCCCCGCGCATAGCTCAAAGCTAACCCCCCGCAAAGCAGGGAGATTGCGGCCCGACCGAACCCGCAAGTCCTCTACACGCAGCAAAACCTCACCCATCTGCGGATTGGCGCGCTTGCGTTCAAAGCTCACGCTGTGCCCTACCATCATCTGGGCCAGCTTGGTTTTGCTGGCCTCAGGGGTGGGCAGGCTGCCCACTACCCTGCCCCGGCGCAGCACCGTGCAGCGGTCGGCGATGGCCAGCACCTCCTCGAGCTTATGCGAGATGAAGATGAGCGACTTGCCCGCCGCCTTCAGTTCGCGCATCACCCGGAACAAGGACTCGGCCTCCTGTGGGGTGAGGACGCTGGTGGGCTCGTCCAGGATGAGCACCTTGGCCCCCCGCAGCAAAGCCCGCACAATCTCGACCCGCTGCTTCTCGCCCGGCGAAAGCTGGTGGACGTGGGCCTGGGGGTCAATAGCGAGGCCATATCCCTGGGCAATGCGTTCGATCAGGGGCACGATGCGCCGGGCCGGCAGCAAGGGGGTTCCAATGCCTAAGGCCAGGTTCTCCGCCACCGTGTGACGGCCCACCAGCGTAGGGTGCTGGGGCACCAGACCGATGCCCAGCTTGAGCGCATTCACCGGCGAGGTGATCCGGACGGGACGACCTTCCATGAAAATCTCGCCCTCGTCGGGGCGGTACAGGCCATACAGAATGGAAATCAGGGTGGACTTGCCCGCCCCATTCTCGCCCAGCAAGGCCAGTACCTCGCCGGGGTAGACCTCGAGGCTCACCCCATCGTTGGCCACTACCCCTGGGAAGCGCTTGGTGATGTTTTGGAGTCGCAAAAGGGGCTCGCCCATTGCGAGAAATCATATCGCAAAGCCCGCGCATCCCTGGATGGCTCAGGTGCGTTCTAATAGGGAAGGCAATGGGTGGTCTGGCAACAAAGTCGTCGGGATACTTCAAATCTCCCGTCATTCCGGGGCGCACGCAGTGCGACGAGGAATCCGGTACTGCTCTGGGGTAGTGAAGGCAGGGAGCTGAAGCGCATCAGATGCCTCACCTCACTGTGCTACAGGACATATAGGCCAGCCGGAGGGTTAAACCCACATTCCGCACCCCTCTACCCTGACTTTAGGATTTTGGGATGGAAACCGACGCTGATCTTCAGGTCTACGACCTGGCCCACCTGGGTCTGGTGGCTGGAATCATGGATCGGATGAAGCTGGTGGAGACGGTGGATCATCAGGTAGGGCCACGCCCCAACGAGAAGGT
>NZ_QWKY01000148.1 GCF_003574035.1 Meiothermus hypogaeus
CTGGGGGTTTTATGGGCTGATTGCAGCAAGCCCAACATATAGCCTTGTTCCCATCGTTGCAAACGCGATAAACTACACTGTACGTCTTCAAACATCGTACAGAAGTACCGTGCTGACCGGATCCTTTGCAAGGACTCTCGGCACGGTTCTTCTTTATGACGACCTTTTCAGGGGCGGGTCAATCTCTTGGTTAGGGATAAAAGTCCCTGGTGCTGGGGCTAAAACAGGTATATCCTTAACCTGAAAGCAGGAAAGTCGGTAACGGGTTTCCTGCTTCCGACCTCAGCAGCCTCATCCGAAAGGAAAGGGCGCTGAGGCTTTTTTTATCGAGGAGGTGGCCATGTTCAAAAACATCTTGCTGGCCTTCGACGGCTCGGCCCATGCCCAGAAAGCGGCCCGTTTGGCAGTCGATTTGGCCCGACAATACGGGTCTGGTTTGTGCGTGGTGCATGCCTACGAGCCGATCCCGGACTATCTGGGCGAGCCCTTTTTGCAGGAGGCGATTTCTAAGCGAACCGAGGCCGCCGATCTAGTTATGGAGCAGGCCCGGGCTTTGTTGGGGGAACTGCCCCAGGTTGAAACTGAGGTGCTGGAGGGCCCTGCGGCGGAGGCCATTCTCCGGGCTGCAGACGTACGCAAAGTGGACTTAATTGTGATGGGAACTCGGGGCTTGGGCCAACTGAGTGGCTTGCTGCTGGGCAGCCAGAGCCAGAAGGTGCTGACCCATGCCCAGTGTCCGGTACTGCTGGTGCGCTAGAGGGACACAAAGCCCCTGGCGATCGGCTAGGCTAGGCTCGAGGCTGCTGGAAAATGGGGGTGGGCTATGTTCAAAAAGGTGCTGGTCGCCACCGATTTTTCGCCCTGCGCACAGCGCGCATTGGAGCTGGCTCGCACGCACTTCCCACAAGCTGAAATTCGGGTATTGCACGTGGTAACTGATGATTCGCCCTTTACTGCTACCGAGGCTTTGCTCGAGCTGGAGATGCTGGTATCCGATGCCTGGAAAGGCGAGACCCGCCTGCCGGGTCACGAGGTTGTGCAGGGAAGCGCCGTCCAGCAAGTAGTGGAGTCGGCTAAAGCCTGGGGCGCCGAGCTGATTGTGATGGGGGTGAGTGGTCAAGGGGGCCAGGGCCTTGGTTCGGTAGCCGAAGGGGTGGTAAGGGCCTCTACAATCCCGGTACTCACAGTGAAGAGCCCATGAAGTCGGGGTCTGGCTTCATGGGGATAAAACCAGAGACAGGGTGTTGCAAGACCGGGCTTTGTGGTTTTCAAATCTGATTTAGACATGCTTCGAGCAAGACGCTTGGTTTTGAGGCGTAAAACATATTGTTCAACCAACGTTAAAAGCAGATACAAAGCTTCTTAGACCGGCCCGGAATACCGCGTGCCTGAGAAAAGAAAGTTGGGGGCTGGCTATGAAAGCCAGTGAGATGTCCTCCCGAGGCTTTCAAACGATTTATCTGGCCAACGCGCTTTTGTCGCTAGCCGATGGGTTTTACTATCCGTTTCTAATTGCGTTCCTGTACGGGATGGAAGGCATGCTGGGGGCGGGGGTGGGCCTGGGGATTATCACCGCGATGGACTCACTGGGCTCCTATTTTGTGGGAGGGCTGGTGGATCGCTACGGGCGCAAACCCTTTTTGCTGGTCAGCGCGGCCTTGAGTGTGGCCGTTTATCTGGCTTATCCCCTGAGCCAGCATCTGAGTGAGCCCTGGTTGTATGGCGTGTTGGTTGCAGTGCTGATGCTGGATGGTCTGACCGATGGTTTTTGGGACACCATTGAAGCGGTGTATCTGGGTGACATCACCCGCCGGGCTTTCCGGGGCCGCAGCATGGGCAGCTACTGGGGGGCAGGCGGCATCATCTTTGGTGTGGCCATGATGGCTGCAGCCTGGGTAGGCGTGCATCTGAGCTTCCTGGCAGTGGCGGTGGGTGTGGTGGTGGTGTATTTGCTGGGGATTGGGGTACTGCTGAACCTCGAGGAGACGCACCAAGCCTAGGATATGGGAGCTTGTTTGATTTACCTGGGTGTTGTCGCTGAAACCTGCGATTTAGTCAACAAAAGTTGTACCTTAGCGCCGAGACGCAGGTCAATCACCTCCTACGGTACCTGAGCCTTAATACACTTCTGGGAGAAAGTCAAGGGAAAAACACCCAGACAAACCGGGAGTTTTTCCCTTCCCAACCCCCTGACCTCTTTGCTACCCTGCGCGTATAAAAGGAGGTGAAACCCATGCTGCGGGAGCTAATCCGAGAGGAGATGGAGCAAACGGTGGGGTGAGCAACGGAACAGCCCTCCAAGCTGCCCTAGCTGGCCAAGCTGCTAGAGGGGCCGCGCCCCTGGCCCAAGCCGGTGGTGCCCATTCCAAGGCCCGTGCCGCCGGAGGAAAGGCACTAAGGAGAACCAGAATGCACAGGAGGTAAGTATGAAACTGCGGGCGCTGGAAGAGTGGGAGATGAAGGGAACGATAGGGGGATGCTGGATCATGGATGGTTCGAACCATCACTCCATTCTGGAAGTGTGTGCAGCGGGGGGCGGAGGCGGGTCTTCTGCGCGCACGCCTACAACGCGTGTGTATGATGTACGGGTTAACGATGACTCATCTAAAGAATTCGGTTGAGTAACGAAGTGGTGTGATGATGGGTAAAAACCAACATTTTGGAGAGGATTGGTTTGAAAGCCGTTGCCAAGCAGAGAGGGAATGTTGTATTGGACGGTGACGA
>NZ_QWKY01000149.1 GCF_003574035.1 Meiothermus hypogaeus
CCAAGGGGCGGTATCGCCCTCCGCTACGCGGATAACTTCCAAGGGGCGGTATCGCCCTCCGCTACGCGGATAACTTCGGTCGGGTTAGTTCGTCACCCTTTGGTGACGAACTAACCGAATCTGGTATAAGCGGGGTTGCTGCCCTTCGGGCCAGAAGGGTACTATCTGGGTCAAAGGCCCCATTCCAATACCCTTGACCTTTTGCTCCCCCTCTCCCCCACCCCAAAACGCCCCGGTCATCTGTCCCGCCTTGCAGCGCTAGCATAGGATCATGGAAATGATTTCACGAACCGGTAAGGCCCTGGGACGCAGCGAGGTAGAAAAGGTCTATCAAAGCAAGCTGGTTGACCTAGAACTGGCCGCCGGAATGGTCAAGAGCAACTCGAGGATCTACGTCTCGGGGAATGCTGCCACCCCTACTCCCCTCCTGGAAGCCCTGGCCCAGCGGAAAGGCGAGTTGGAAAACGTTGAACTGGTTCACGTGCTTCAAATGGGCTCCGACCCCTTTCTGGCCCCCGAGATGGAGGGCCATTTTCGCCGACGTTCGCTATTTGTAGGCCCCGCCGACCGGGAAGCCGTCAATAGTGGGCGGGCCGACTATGTACCCGTTATGCTGCATCAGGTTCCCTGGCTATTCAAGCGGGGGGTTTTGCCCCTGGATTATGCCCTGGTGCAGGTTTCGCCCCCAGATGAGTTTGGCTTTGTCAGCCTGGGGGTGGAAATCATCGCAGCCAAGGCTGCAGTAGAGAATGCCCGCCGGGTCATTGCACTGGTTAACCCGCAGATGCCCCGTACCCTGGGAGACACCTTTGTACACGTCTCCAAATTTGCCGCCTTTGTGGAGGTGGACTTCCCCCTACCGGTGTTGCCCAGGGACACTTTTGGAGAGGTCGAGGCCAAAATTGGCAAATATGTAGCCGACCTTATTGACGATGGCTGTACCTTGCAGATGGGAATTGGCGCCATCCCCGATGCCGTGCTAGCCAACCTGACCGGACGGCAAGACCTTGGCATCCATACCGAGATGGTTTCCGATGGGGTGATGGAAGCCCTGGAAAAAGGCATCGTAACCGGACAGCGCAAGAGCCTGCTGCCGGGCAAGGTGGTGGGTACCTTCGTGCTGGGCTCCGAACGGCTTTACCGCTTTGTCCACAACAATCCCCTCTTCGAGATGCGACCCGCCGATTGGGTTAACGATCCCTTCAATGTGGCTCGTAACGACAACATGGTTGCCATTAATTCAGCCCTCGAGGTAGACCTCACCGGTCAGGTTTGCGCCGATTCCATTGGCACCCGTATCTACTCCGGCTTCGGTGGGCAGCTCGACTTTATCCGAGGCGCAGCAGCCAGCAACGGTGGAAAACCCATCATTGCACTGCCCAGCACCGGCAAGAACAACACCTTGAGCCGTATTGTTCCACTGCTAAAACCCGGCGCAGGGGTTGTGACAACCAGAGCCGATGTCCACTATGTCGTGACCGAATATGGGGTGGCCGAACTCTTTGGCAAGAGCCTACGCGAGCGTGCCCAAGCCCTTATAAGTATTGCCCACCCCAACTTTCGCGAAGAACTTAGTAAAGCCGCTTTCGAGCGTGGGCTGCTGCCCAAAAGCTTTCCGGGTTTTTCGCCTACAGGATAATACCGGATTCAAAAAGACAGTTTACAAAACCAAAAAAAACATAGGTTGTCTTTTTGAATCCTAGAGCACACCCCTCCCTTGAGTACCGGCGCTAGCCGGGGGCCGATGGCCCTTCACTGTCGGTCGGCGAAGAAAGCGTCTCCCTTTGGTCGGGTTGATTCGTTACCGAAGGGAGACGCCGTCCCGCCAAGGCTGGGCAAACGACCATTAGGGAGGGGTGTTCTACGGGATTCGAAAAGCCAGCCAGCAGGGTTTTAGGGTAACTCAATTGGGATTTCCAGTGCTCGAGGGTTGCTCAAAGCCCAGCGCCTGGTACATCTGGTCAATGCTACGAGAGATATCGCTGGTGGTTTTCTCGACCTGGTCAATATACTGCGGCACCAAAGGGTCGTCGTGGCTCACATCCTCGCAAAAAATCTGCCAAAACTTCCGCACACTCGCCAGCCCTTCACTGAGTTTGGGTTCCCGGCTGACCCACGACTTGAAAGCAGGGTGGGACTCGACCCGGCACAAACGAAAACTCTCTACCTCAATTTGCACCAACAAATTCTTAATTCGTATTTGAATGGACATACCTCATGTTAAGAGAATTCTTGCCGCAGGTGGCGTAAACCCGGGCGTTATCTGGTGTGGCAATCCTATAGCGTAACTACGGATTTGCTAGCAGAAGATTCATAAGCCGCCAGGGCAACCTGCATAGCCTGGTAGCCATCCTGCCAGGTTACGCTGGGTGGGCGCTGTTCACGAATGCTGGCGATAAACTCCTCGAGCATGGCCCGGTTGGGGTCGGGACCAAAGCCCACCCAGCCAGGGTTGCGATCTGCTCCGCGTGAATACAGCGTTAGGTGTTGCGCGAACGCATCCAACACCAGGGTGCCCTTTTCCCCTACTACTTCCATTTTAAGGTGGCCCCAGCGGGGGTACCAGGTAGGGCGGCTCCAGACTCATCTAAAGAATTCGGTTGAGTAACGAAGTGGTGTGATGATGGGTAAAAACCAACATTTTGGAGAGGATTGGTTTGAAAGCCGTTGCCAAGCAGAGAGGGAATGTTGTATTGGACGGTGACGA
>NZ_QWKY01000015.1 GCF_003574035.1 Meiothermus hypogaeus
GGTGTGGGGGGGGGGGCGGGCTGGGGGGACGGGGGCGAGCCTGGCAAGGAGGGCGCGCCCGGCTCGAGCGGAATAAGTTCTGGAGAACCTCCAGGCATCCCTGGGCCCGGCATGGGGCCGCCAGGCCCTGGCATCTGTTGTCCGGGCAGGTCAAAGCGGAACAACTGGCCATCCTGATAAATCAGTATGGGGCATTCCTCGCCCTGGCCCTGGCCTGGTTGGGGCTGGCCCGGCCCTTGCCCTGGACCCTGGCCCGGCCCTGGTTGAAGCGGAATCAACTCGCGGGGATCAGGTGCGGGCAGGAGTTGCTGCTGCTGGTCAAACTGAACCGCTTGAAGCCGAACCCCACGCTGGGCCTGCACAACCTCCCCCGGTTGTGGCTGCGCTGAAAGGCGGCCGAGCACAAACCCCGTGCCCAACAAAACCATCGTAGCCAGGCCCAACCCAAGGGTTTTGAGCAGCGAGCCTATTCTGACCTGTTCCATGCTTTACTTTATGATGCAATGCTGGGTTCAATCTGAGAATGTTCTACGATTAGGGCCAAAGCTTCTCATTCCCGCGCCTGAAAAGGCTGTCACTTGATTTCCACCCCCGACCAGCGCTCGAGCAACCGGGCCACCGCCGTGTGGTCTACCTCGGCAGCGCCCACTTCGCGTTTGGCAATCTCGAAGAACTCCCGCACCTGCCGAAGCAGGGGGGCCGGGGTTCCGGCGGCCTCGAGCACCTTTACACAAATACCCGTATCCTTGGCCAGCAAACCCAGGGCAAAGGTGTTGGGAAACTGGCGTGAAATGACCCGCTGGCCAAACAAGTTCTCACTCACGTTGGAGCGCCCCGAGGAAGCATTGATGACCTCCAGGGCCAGCCCGGCATCCACCCCTTGCTTGACCAGGGCCACCATACCCTCGCTCAAGGCCCACAGGTTCACCGCCAGTAGGGCGTTGTTGACCGCCTTGACCGCATGGCCCGACCCCAGCGGCCCCACATGCACAATCTTGGTCGCGTAGGCTTCCATCACCGGCTTGGCCCGGGCAAAGTCCTGCAGCGAGCCCCCCGCCATAACGGTTGCCCTGGCCTGCAAAGCCCCGGCCACCCCTCCGGACAGGCAGGCATCCAGGTAGGAAACCCCTTTCTCCTTTAACATATGGGCGGTTTTTTTAGCCAGCTCCGGTTCACCCGAGGTGTGGTCTATCCACAGCATCCCGGGGCGCAAGTAGGGCAAAAGCTTCTGGGCGAGTTCGTCTACCTCGAGGGAAGTTGGCAAGCAGGTCAAGAGAATATCGGCTGAGGCCACCTCGGGAAGCTCCACGGCCCTCGAGCCAAACTCTTTGGCATGGGCTTCGGCCTTGGCGAAGGTGCGGTTCCATACCAGGGTCTCGTATTTTTTGGCCAGGTGCCCCGCCATCGGATAACCCATAGCCCCAAGTCCGATAAACGCCGTTCTCACATGCACTTCCTGATCTTGAAAAACCATAGCCAAACTATACCGTCAAGCGCTTTCGTTGGTTTCGGCAAGCACCTTATGCGATGGGGCGATATGCTCAAATTTTGCCGCCAGATTTGGGTTTACCTGGCTTTATACCAGATTCGGTTAGTTCGTCACCAAAGGGTGACGAACTAACCCGACCGAAGTTATCCGCGTAGCGGAGGGCGATACCGCCCCTTGGAAGGGAGACGCTCTCTTCGCCGACCGACAGTGAAGGGCCATCGGCCCCCGGCTAGCGCCGGTACTCAAGGGAGGGGTGTGCTCTAGGATTCAAAAAGACAGCCTCTGGTGTTTTTGGCTTTGTAAACTGTCTTTTTGAATCCGGTATTAGACGAACGCCCCTGGCTGATGCATGTGGCTACCTGGACCAGAAGCCCAACCCGCACAAGTAGCTGAAAACCTAACATTGCAGACAAGAACCGATGCTCGTCTGCTTGCTCGAGATTCGATTGAGAACAGCACAATACCCTGGCCATGAGCCAGTGGGTGAAAGACCAGCGGCGTTTTTTTTACTAAACAGGGTGCCTATGCGTACCCGCTGGGGTCAACGAAGGCTACCTGCAAGACCACCCTCTCTCCTTACCGCTTCCTCTGGGCTTTGAGGGATCTCTTGGCGCATTCTGATTTATCGCAAAATGCCGGCAATAACTATGCTGGCAATCAGGGTGCCGACAAAAGCCACCGCCAGGGTGATCCAGATTTTGCCACTTTCGCGCAGGTTCATGCTCGACTGCACGGCCAGGTAGGCAAAGTAGACGTTTATAACCAGCGCCCCGATGGCCAGTAAAGGAATCAAGAAGATACCGATTAACGTGATGAGCAGAATCAGGCTGACCACCGCAAACAATACATTGATGGGGGCCCAGAATAACGCAAACGTGTAGGCCACATTGTCAAGCGTACCGGTACCGCCCTGGGTCTTGCCGATGTAGTGCACCAGGTAGGTAAAGATGAGGAAGCCCACCAGGGTACCAATAATGCCGTTCAAAAAAGCCCCCAGGCCGCTGCCCAGACTGAATAGACCGGTGATCACGGCGGCAATCATCACGTAGATCACCGCATCCCGCAGGGTGCCTTTGTTTTCGTATTGCTCAAAGGTTTCCACGCTGGGTTTGGTGAGCACCTGAATGCTCTGGCTGACCATATTCATCACGGTATCGGCAATGGACGGTGTGGTATTCATACATGACCCCCCGGTTTTTGGTACATGTGTAGTTTACAACCAAATCTAATCAAACGCTTTTCCTCGAGGGCCCTTACCCTCTCATCTAAAAGCCAAATAAGATTAGAGCCATGCGTTTTTGGTTCGTTTTCATGGTTGTTCTGGGCCTGGCCTGGGCGCAGGATGCACCCGAGCAAGCCCCGGCGCCCCCCAGTTCACCTGGCGCGTACTCGATTGCCCGTATCGTCTCGATGGGTGATAAGAGCGCGACCGTGCGGGTTGGTGAGAAGCTCAAGGAAGCGGAGTTTCCCACCGAATCGGCGGCCTTTCGCACGGGGCAGCAGGTGGTGGTGTACGAGGCCGATGGCAGAACGTATATTGCCGAACCCTATCGCATCCCCTACCTGTGGGGCTTGCTCGGGCTGTTTGTGCTGGTAACGGTAGCCCTGGGGCGCGGCAAAGGTTTGCGGGGTCTGTTGGGAACTGCCGCCAGCATGGCGGTACTGGCCTTTTTTGTGGTGCCACAAATCTCGGCTGGAAATAACCCCCTGCTAATCACTTTTGTGGGCGCTTTTGGCATCCTGGCGCTTTCGATTTACTTTGTTCACGGCATCAACCGCAAGACCACCGCGGCCCTGATTGGAACCACCTTTGCCACGCTGGTGGCCCTGGTGCTTTCGGTACTGCTGACCGAGTGGATGCAGTTTACCGGCCTCACTTCGGAGGAGGCCTTCCTGGCCCGTTTCCAGCTAGGGGGCAACCTCGATTTGGTCTCGCTGTACCTGGCCGGGGTGGTGGTGGGGGCGCTGGGGGCCCTGAATGATGTGACGGTGACCCAGGCCGCAGTCGTTCAGGCGCTGGTACAGGCCAACCCCCGCTACAGCCTGCGGGAGCTTTACAGCAGGGGCATGACGGTGGGCTTCGACCACATCGGCAGTCTGGTCAACACCCTGATTCTGGCCTATGCAGCGGGTACACTGCCTTTGCTGTTGCTGATTAGCCAGAGCGATGTTCCGCTGGTGCTACTGATAAATAACGAGACCTTTGCCGCCGAAATTGTCACCATGTTGGTGGGTTCGCTGGCCCTGGTGCTGGCGGTTCCGCTCACCACCCTGATGGCCGCCTGGCTGCTGCGGGGGCGAAAGCTGGACTACATCGAGCGAAGGTGGCCGGGGCAATAAGGGGTGTTCAGCCCACGAGAGCCACCCGCTTCGAATGCAACCTCGAGCGCTGCGTGACAATTCTCATGGGATAGCAATACAATTACGTTAGATGCGATACATTTTGGCTCTGTCGTTCTGTTTGGCCTCTCTGGGACTGGCTCAACCTCGAGTGGGCACCGAAGACGGCCTGACCCGACTGGTATTTGGCATCCCCAGCGAAGCAAGGTTTAGCCTGAAACGTGAAGGCAACGAGGTTTCCATCCGCTTCCAGGGCACTCTGCCCCGAACCTTGCGGGCTTTGCTGAACACGCCGCAGGTTGTCGGCTACCGAGCCACCCCCAGTCCGGGTGGCTCGATTTATGTGGTGACGCTGCGGGCCGGTGCCAGCTACCGTACCCAGGAGCTCGCCAATCCCCGCCGCCTGGTGCTGGAGGTGCGCAGCAGCAGCCGGCCCACGACCACTACCCAGCCCCGACCCCGCAATGGTTCCCGTGCGCCCACTGCGGTGGTGGTGCTGGACCCCGGCCATGGAGGGGTTGACCCCGGCGCAGTGGGTCTGGTGCGGGAGGAAGAGGCCGTACTGGAAGTGGCCCTGCGCACCAAACGACTCCTCGAGGCCAGAGGCATTCGGGTCATACTGACGCGCACCACCGACCAACACCTCTCAGCCAACAAGGCCACCGACCTGGGGCTACGGGCCGCCATGGCCGACAGCAAGCGCACGTTGTTTGTTTCTATCCACGCCAACGCCGCCGAACGGGTCGCGCAGGGGATTGAGGTGTACTACTTCGGCGAGACCATTGATCAGCGGCTTTTGTCTAAGGCCATTCTGGAAAACGGTGGGGGCGCGCTGGGGCAGCGCCTGACCCGCGAGGCCCAGAGCGTGGCCCAGCGCCTCATGCGCGACCTCATCGCCCAGGCCAACCTCAAGTTTTCCGAGCAACTGGCCCTCAAAACCTTGCGCTCCCTGGTGCGCGAAACCGGTGCAGTAAGCCGGGGTGTCCAAACCGCACCTTTTTACGTGATCCGCAACGCCCGCATTCCGGCCATTCTGGTGGAGATTGGCTTTGTCAATCACCCCGCTGAAGGCAAAAAGCTGGCCACCAGCGCGTACCGGCAACAGCTTGCGAGTGGGCTGGCGGGGGGAATAATTGCTTTTTTGAACAGTGGCAATGCCCAGCGCTAGACCGGGCTTCGCTGGGCTGGAAAAAGCTTACTTTCATACAAAACAGGCTGCACCCAGTGCTCCCAAATGTCCAGGGAGCTTCGGGCCAGCTTGGGAAGGTTCGTAAGCTGTTGTCGACGATAGTCCAGGCCATATCGGCCTGCAATCCATGCCTCATAGGCACTTACAAAGGGTCTGAAGTATTCCGTACCTGCGTCGAGGTCGCAGGCCTTCCTGCGGGCGGATAGTTCGGGCAGGCCATCGGCGTTCTCCAGCCAGTAAAAGGATTCACTGGGGCGGTGGTATAACAACACCCCGTCGGAGCGTAGTAGCCAGGCTGCCGTCGAGTGAAGCCCTACCTGGCCTTTGAGGTAAAGGCTCGAGCCCCGGCCTGTTGGACTTGGATTTTTCTGGAAACCATAGGCCAGTAGGCTACCGGTGAGCGCGTCCTGGCCCCACAGCCAGAACTGCACCAGCATCGGGTTCTTTGGATGTGGCATAGGCTCAGGGCTCTACTTGAAGGCCCGACAGATGGCCTGCCCGTTGGCCTGGACGAGTTTGAGGTAGGTATTGACCGTGTTGTCAAAGGCGTCGGAGTAGATACGGGCGATCCTGGCCCCGGTGGCCTCGGCAAGCGCCCGAGCCTGGCTTTGAGAGAACTGGGGCTCCACAAAAATCACCCGGACATTTTCCTTCTTCATGGCCTGGGCCAGCCGGGCCAAACTGGCCGGGCCGCGTTCCTGTCCGGCAAAGTCGGCAATGGTTCCGATGCTCTTGAGCCGGTAGTGGCGATTAAAGTAAAGGAGCGCCTCGTGCTGGGAAACCAGAACGCGCCGGTTCTGTGGAATCTCGGCCAGGCAGCGTTGTACGGCTGTATCGGCCTGGCGGATCTGGGCAATATAACGCGATGCATTCTGGGTATACATAGAGCGTCCGGCAGGGTCCACTGCCGAGAGGGTATCGCGGATTTTCTCCACGTAGCGAATGCCGTAGGTGGGGTCGAGCCAGAGGTGGGGGTCGTACCCGGCGTGTTCGTGACCGTGCTCATCAGCATGGGCTTCTTTTTCACCGGCCTTGATCAGGTCAGGCATTCCATCGGCCAGCTCGACGATGCGGGCGTTTTGGGGAAGCTGGGCCTCGAGCTTCTCGAAAAAGGGCTCGAGGGAGAGTCCATTGGCAAAAAAGACCCTGGCCCGGCTGATGGCCTGGACTACTGAAGGGCGCGGCTCAAAGCTGTGTGGGTCACTGCCGTTGGGGACGACCTGCACTACACTGACACGGTTTCCTCCCACATTAAGCACCATATCGGCAATAAAGCCCGTGGTCGCTGCTACCTGTACCGGCTGAGCCAGGCCCACACCCAACCCGAGCATCAGCAAAAATCCCATTGGGAGAATAAATTTCATGAAAACCTCCTTTTACGCCAACTATTCATAATGATAACTCGTTATCATATTGTCAAGACCCGGGTTTGCTATTCTGAAGACTATGGAACGCTCGACCCGCCAGCGGCAGGCTATTCGAGAGGTGATGACCGAACTCAACCGCCCGCTCTCCCCTATCGAAGTCCTCGAGGCCGCCCGCGCTAAAGTACCGGGCCTCGGCATCGCCACTGTCTACCGCACGCTCAAAAGCCTGGTCGAGGAAGGCAGCGCAGTAGCGGTCGAACTTCCCGGCGAAGCACCTCGCTACGAGCTAGCAGGCAAAAAACACCATCACCACTTCCACTGCACCAGGTGTGGCAAGGTGTTCGAGCTCGAGGGCTGCCCGGGCGATTTCTCCTTCATGGTGCCCAAAGGTTTCAAAACCGAAAAACACGAAATCGTGCTCTACGGACGCTGCACCGATTGCTTGCACTAGCCATCTGAATACCAGAACAAGGCGCACTGGAATGAACGCTGTTCGTGCCAGGCGTCATATTGGATTCAAATAGATAGCTTACAAAACCAAAAAAGCCCACAGGTTGTCTTTTTGAATCCTGGGCACCCCCCTCCCGAACGGTCGGTGAAAAAAGCCTCCCTTTCCAAGGGGCGGTATCGCCCTCCGCTACGCGGGTAACTTCGGTCGGGTTAGTTCGTTACCGTTCGGCAACGAATCAACAGGGTCAACCCAAAAGCCTTGGCTGGCCGCTAACGGCTATAGACAGACCATTGGCTGTTACTATTCGCTAAAACTCTTTGAGCAGTCCTTCAAGTTCAGCAGCGCTTATCTCGCCGATGTGCCGGTTTACCAGCTTTCCCTGGGCATCGTAGAGGAGCGTGACCGGCAAGCCCTGGATTCGGAGCGGGTCGCTCAGTTTGGCATCAGGGTCGAGCAAGACATTGGGTATTTTGAGCCCCAGCTCTCTCTCGAAGGCCCGCACAGCCTCGGGGCCATCGCTAATGTTCAAGAACACGAAATGAAGCTCCGGGTTGGCCCTGGCGGCTTCTACCAACAGGGGCATTTCACGGCGGCAGGGCCCACACCAACTAGCCCAGGCATTGAGCACAATGGGTTTACCTTTGAAATCGGTCAGGTTGGCCGTTTGTCCGTCTAGTTGCGTAAGGGTAAAAGAGGGCAGCACCTCCACTTTGGACCCGGCTCGAGGTTGCAATAGCCAAAACCCCGCCAATAGCCCCAGCGGTATCAGACCCCACATCCAACCTTTCATCAAGGCCAGCATACGGAATTTTGGCCCTTTTTTCGGGAAGGCAAGCCACATACCGGGCCGCCTTAGCCAGCCAGGCCGCGCCAGATGCCACCCCACCAGGCATTACAAAGTAGCGGACGATTTTTTACTGGTTCTTTCGAGAAAAGCAGCTTTGCCTTCAGGGCTTTCCACCACTGGCCCGTGCTGTAGTAAGGTTAGGAACATGCGGGTGCATCTGATTGCCGTTCAAACCGAGCTGCAAACCGCGCCCTACACCAGCGCCCAGGCCTTCAATCAGTATGTGCTCGAGCTAACCCGGGCCGCTACGGAGGGCCTACCCCAGGACGAACCCCGCATTCTGGCCTTCCCCGAGGCGTTTGCCCTGCCCCTGGTGTTCTGGCTGGAGACCTCGAGGGCTGTGCTCGAGGCTAAAACCAGCCTGCAGGCTGCCCTGCAGTTGCTCCGCGAGCACTGGCCCGCACTCTTGCGGCCTGGCGTCTGGGGCCCCGCCGCGCTATACCATCTGCGCGCCCCGCTGGTATGGCCGGTGTATGAGCAAGCCTTTCAGGAAGCCGCTCGGGCAGTGCGCGCCTACATTGTGGCCGGCAGTATTTTTAGCCCGCACATGGACTGGGAACCGGTGCAGCAACTCCATCCCCGGGGCAAGGGCGTTTACAACCTGTCGCTGGTCGTTTCGCCCCAGGGCACCGTGCTGGGGCGCATCCCCAAGGTTCATTTGACCGCCGAGGAACGCCACGCCTTTCTGACGGGCGGTCAACCCGGCAGGCACACCCTAAAGACCCGCCTGGGCACCCTGGCCAACCTGATCTGCCTGGACGCTTTTCACGACGACCTGATCGAGCAAGCCGACGCCGCCGGGGCCTGGCTGGTGGTGCAACCCTCGGCCAACGCTGCGCGCTGGGAGGGGCCCTGGAGCGCCGACCCCAGGGAAATAGAGGGCAGTGTCTGGCTGCGCGAAGGGCTGGCTAAAAAATTGCAAAACCGCGAAAATCTACGCTATGGGCTTAACCCCATGCTGAACGGACATTTTTACGATCTCTACTTCGAGGGCAAGAGCGGCATCTACCAGGCTGGTGCGCCATTGGCTCTGGCTGAAAGTGCTACGGGCAACACTTTCGTGCGCGCGGTAGTGGAGATACTTGATTCGCCAAGCAGGTACACCCGTTGACCTGTTTCACCTGGCCTTTGGCTTTAGGCTTTCCGCTTTCGGCTAAATTAAGGCCTATGCGCCTCTCCAAAACCGACATCTATGCCTTCAAAACCCTGGGCTACCTGGGCACCCAGCCCCCCGGGCGCCTGGTGGGGAGCGAGGAACTCAGCCAGGCCACAGGTGTGCGGCACACCTACCTGGTGCGGATTCTGGCTGCGCTGGTCGGGCACAATCTGGTGGTTTCCAAAAAGGGGCAAGGCGGGGGGTATACGCTGCCTCGCCCACCCGAGGAAATCAATCTACGCGACGTAATCCGGGCCGTAGATGGGCCCATTGCCCCACTGGCCTGCGTCAGCCTGAACTGGCCCAAAGCTTGCGCTAAGGAAGCGCACTGCCACGCCCGTAGCGCGGTCTGGCTCAAGGTGCGCGATGCAGTTTTACAAAGCCTGAGCCAGGTGAGCGTGGCCGACCTGGCCGCCGACTTCCGCCAGGGGGTAGACTATTCAGAGTGCCTGGATCACCTGCTACCCTCGAGCGAACTGCTCACCCGCCGGGCTACCAAACCGCTTACCCGTCCCAAGCCATCCAAGCGTTAGCCTGCCGCAGGTGGCCTGGCCCAGCCCGCCGTGAAACGCACATGCAAACTTGCTTCGGGCTATCGGGCACGTTGCCGTATTGAAACCGAAAACCACCTTGTGTATCATTTCGCCATTAGATTACATTTTTTGTAATCTATGTCAGCGTGACCTTTGACAACTTTGCTCTAAGCTGTTTCAGGTTAACTGTTGCAGTGACCAACTGTTCATTTGGAGGTAAGAGATGAGCTACGCCAACCCCGATGTGCTGGTTTCCACCGACTGGGTGCTGGAGCACCACCAGGACCCCAATATCCGGATTCTCGAGGTCAACGAGGACATCCTGCTCTACGACACCGGCCATATCCCCGGCAGTCAGAAGATCGACTGGCAGGCCGACCTCTGGGACGACACCATCCGCGAGTTTATCCAACCCCACGAGCTGGCCGCCCTGTTTGAGCGTTTGGGCATCTCCAACGACACCACCATCGTGCTCTATGGCGACAAAAACAACTGGTGGGCAGCCTATGCCTTCTGGTTCTTTAGCTACAACGGACACAAACACCTCAAGCTGATGAACGGCGGGCGCATCAAGTGGACACAAGAAAACAAGCCCCTCACCACCGAAGTTCCTACCTATCCCAAGGGCAACTACACGCCTGGAAAGCGCGACCCCAGCCTGCGGGCCTTCCGCGACGAGGTACTGGCACACCTGGAAAAGGTCAAAGCGGGCAAGGGCGCACTGGTGGACGTGCGTAGCCCTGCAGAGTTCACCGGCGAAAAAACGCACATGCCGGAGTACCCCCAGGAAGGGGTGCTGCGTGGGGGGCACATCCCTGGTGCCAAAAGCATTCCCTGGGCCACCACCGTCAACCCCGACGGCACCTTTAAGAGCGCTGACGAACTGCGCGCCATTTACGAGCCCAAAGGCGTGACCCCCGACAAAGAGGTAATCGCTTACTGCCGCATCGCCGAGCGCAGCAGCCATAGCTGGTTTGTGCTCAAGCACCTGCTGGGCTACCCCAACGTCAAGAACTACGACGGAAGCTGGACGGAGTGGGGCAATGCGGTGGGTGTCCCTATCGAAAAAGGCCCGGAAAAGTAGCTTCAAGCAGCTTACCTGTAGCCTTTCCCTCCCTGCTCGTCGTGCGGGGGGGATTTTTTATACCGGATTCAAAAAGGCAGTTTACAAAAACCAAAAAAACCAGAGGCTGTCTTTTTGAATCCTAGAGCACACCCCTCCCTTGAGTACCGGCGCTAGCCGGGGGCCGATGGCCCTTCACTGTCGGTCGGCGAAGAAATCGTCTCCTTTCCAAGGGGCGGTATCGTCAAGTATGGCCCCATGCATTACCTAACGGGTGTAATCAGGCTAGACTGGGGGAAATGTCCGATACCACATCCGACTTTGAAATCCATCCACATGAACGTCGGGCCCTGGAGGCGCTCCTGCAATTTCCGCTTACCGAGGCGCTTTTTGGCCGTCGGAGCCGCCGCTTTGCCCTGGGGGGCGAGCTACCCGAGGGGCCACTGGCCTACAAATCGCGCTACGAGCCCTATCCCCTTTCGGAGCTCGAGCGCCTGCTCATCCTCACCACGGTAGGCGGCCTGACCGGCTGGCACAACCTGATCAGCCACCACAAAAACGTGGCCCCCAAGCTGCCCAGCTATTCGGGCATGGCCGCCGGGCGCACCTTCCCCAGCGCTGCAGGCTTCCACACCAGCCAGATTTTCTTCACCGATGATAGCGGTACTTACACCTTCAAAACCCGCGACGCCAACCCGCCGGTAGCCCGCAATTCCCAAGGACAGGTAGACCCGGTGGCGCTGCTGCTGGCGCATAAGCAGTACATTGTGCGGCTCTCTGACTCCCGGCTCTACATTCCCCCCCACGAGCCCTACATGGCCGGCCACAACGCCTGGAACGCCAATAAACCGGGCTCGCTACTGGTCTGGCCCATCGCCGACGTGGCCCAACACCAGTTGCTGAAACTGCTGTTCATTGCCCAGAACGGCTTTGTGCTCTACGACGACGTACACAACCGGAGCATTCCAGGGCTGGAAAAGTTCAAGGATTACGTCGCCGTGGACAAACCCTATCCCCTCACCGCTTTCGACCAGGCCACCCTGGCCGAAGTGTCGGCCGAGATAAGCGCAGCGGTATTTGCGGGCCACCTGATGCAGCAGGCCATGGGCCTGGGCGGCTGGATGCTCAACGGACTTGACCGGGTACGAACCCTGGGGGCCTCGGGCGACCCCGCAGTGCCGGGCCTGGGCTTCCGCTACGATTTCAAGCCCGGCTGGTCGCGGCCCAACCCCACCGGCCTCGAGGGCGTTTTTGAAGGCTACTGCCCCCCTCACTACCCCCACATGAAGGCTGCCGTAGAGGCCCTGGTCGAGCGCAAATATAAGGCGGGCGGCCCCTTTAACCCCGAAACCCCCGGCCCCTGGAAAGATAGCAAAGCGGTACGCTCCCAGGCCTTCCCCCACGCGGAGTGGCTGGTGGAGGTTGTGGCCCTGCAGGCCCAATACCTGTTCGATACCTTCGGGAAGTTCCCGGCCACCGTTCCTACCATCTACAGCCTAATGTTTTTACAGACCCACCACCTCGACCTCGAGTACTACGACAGGTTCTTTGAGCCAGGGGCCTACCTGCAAACCCACCGTGAACACCTGGAAAAGTGGCATGGGGTGCGGCTGGAGGATTTACCAAAAAGAGACGATGGTCGATAGACGATGGTCAATGATCGGTGGCCAATTTTGTCCAGCCCGTTCTGTTTTGCTATTGGCTATTGGCTTCTTTTCGCAGCTTTTGCAGGCCCCCCTCGAGGTTGTACACCAGCTCATAACCCGCAGCTTCAAGGTACAGCCCTGCCAGCTCGCTCATCACTCCCCGCTCACAGACAAGCAGGATGGGGCGGTCTTTGGGCAGGTTGTGGTTGCCATGCTGGATGTCGTGCAGGGGAATGTGCACAGCTCCCTCGAAGTCGTCTTGGTTGTAATGTTCGGGCGGGCGTACGTCCACCACCAGCGGATTGTCTTGCATAAAGCTTTTGAGCAACTCGGATTTCAGGGTACGCATGTCTATAAGATAAGGCATCGTGCCGAGGGGCGATTGCCCTGAAGAAGCAATGTTCGGGAGGAAAGCAAGTTGTAAGTGGTTTTTGCCGAGACTGCCACCCCAGGGGGCTTTTTTTGAAGTTTGAAAGTTTATGCCAATAACCTGAATCAGTATGCAAAGCCCCGTAGCCAGAAGGCGGGATAAGTGATATTCTCTCCCCTTGGTATGCCCGCCCGCACCGACCTCAAAAAAATACTCATCATTGGCTCTGGCCCCATCACCATCGGCCAGGCCGCCGAATTCGACTACTCCGGCACCCAGGCCGTCAAGGCCCTGCGCAGCGTGGGCTACGAGGTGGTGCTGGCCAACTCCAACCCCGCTACCATCATGACCGACCCCGAGCTTTCGGAGGGGACGTATCTCGAGCCCCTCACGGTGGAGTTCCTGGAAAAAATCATCGCCGCCGAGCGCCCGGACGCCCTGCTCCCAACCCTGGGGGGACAGACCGCGCTCAACCTCTCCATGGCCCTTTTCGAGCAGGGGATTCTGGACAAATACGGGGTGGAGTTGATTGGGGCCAATGCCGCCGCCATCAAGAAGGGCGAAGACCGCGAAGAATTCCAGAAGGCCATGCTGAAAATTGGGGTGGACGTGCCCCGGGGCAAGATGGTGCACAGCCTGGAAGAGGGGCTGGCCTTTGCCCGCGAGGTGACCGGCTATCCGGTGGTGGTGCGGCCCAGCTTTACCCTGGGAGGCACCGGCGGGGGTATTGCCGAAAACGAAGCAGAGTTCATTGAGATTCTCACCCGTGGGCTCTCGCTCTCCCCCACCCACTCCGCACTTGTGGAGGAGTCTATTGTGGGCTGGAAGGAGTACGAGCTCGAGGTCATGCGCGACAAGAACGACACCGTGGTAATCATCACCTCCATCGAGAACGTAGACCCCATGGGCGTCCATACCGGCGACTCCATTACCGTAGCCCCGGCCCAGACCCTTTCGGACGTGGAGTACCAGCGCATGCGCGACGCGGCCATCGCCATCATCCGCGAGATTGGTGTGGAGACCGGCGGCTCCAACATCCAGTTCGCCATTGACCCCAAGACCGGGCGCATGATCGTGATCGAGATGAACCCCAGGGTCTCGCGCTCCAGTGCCCTGGCTTCCAAGGCCACCGGCTTCCCTATTGCCAAGATTGCCGCTCTGCTGGCGGTAGGCTACACCCTGGACGAAATCCCCAACGACATCACCCAAAAAACCCCGGCCTCCTTCGAACCCACCATCGACTATGTGGTCACCAAGATTCCCCGCTTCGCCTTCGAAAAGTTCAGCACTTTGCCCAACGTGAACCCGGGCGGCTTTTCCGACCGGCTGGGCACCCAGATGAAGAGCGTGGGCGAGGTGATGGCCATTGGCCGCACCTTCAAAGAGTCCTTTGGCAAGGCCCTGCGGAGCCTCGAGGCCGACGTGCGAGCGGAGTTTTCCACCTACACCACCGAGGAGCTATGGGCCCGGCTCTACCCCAGCCCTACGCGAATTTATGCAATCCTGGAGCTGTTGCGGCGGGGCGAGCAGGTGGACAACCTCTATGACAAAACCCGCATCGAGCCCTGGTTCCTGACCCAGCTCAAGGAAATAGTGGAGGCCGAGCACGACCTCGAGACCGAAAGCCACCGGCTGCAGGACGCCGAGGACTGGCGCTACGTGAAGAGCCTGGGCCTGTCCGACGCCCAGGTGGGCGAACTGGTGGGGGTCTCCGAGGCAGCGGCCCGCAAGCAGCGCCTGGCCGCAGGCTCCAGGCCGGTCTACAAAACCGTGGATACCTGCGCGGCCGAGTTCGAGGCCTACACCCCCTACCACTACAGCGCCTACGAGCTGGAAGACGAGGTACGCCCGACCAGCAAGCCCAAGGTGGTGATCCTGGGCAGTGGCCCCATCCGCATCGGGCAGGGGGTGGAGTTCGACTACGCCACCGTGCACGCAGTCTGGGCCCTGCGAGAAGCCGGTTTTGAAACCATTATGGTCAACTCCAACCCCGAGACCGTGAGCACCGACTACGACACCGCCGACCGCCTCTACTTTGAGCCTCTAACCCTCGAGGACGTGCTCAACCTGACCGAGCACGAGCATCCCCTGGGGGCAATTGCCACCCTGGGCGGCCAAACCCCCCTCAAGTTGGCTAAAAAGCTTGCCGATGCCGGGGTAACCCTGCTGGGCACCCCCTGGGAGGCCATCCACAGGGCCGAAGACCGCGCCGAGTTCAACCGGCTTTGCGCCGAACTGGGCATTCCTCAGCCCAAAGGGGCCGTCGCCCGCACCCCAGAGGAAGCTCTGCAACTGGCTGAGACCCTCGGCTACCCCCTGATGGCCCGGCCCAGCTACGTACTGGGGGGGCGGGCCATGCAGGTCGTGCAAAACGCTGAGGAGCTGCGCTGGTATCTGAACGGCATCTATGCGGCCCTGGCCGAGCGGCCGTCGATTCTATTGGACCAGTACCTGGATAATGCACTCGAGCTCGACGTGGACGCCCTCTGCGACGGCAACCGGGTGGTGGTGGCCGGCATCATGGAGCACATCGAGCGGGCCGGGGTTCACTCGGGCGACTCGGCGACCATCCTGCCCCCCATTTCACTTTCGCCCGAGCAGCTTGAAACCGTCAAAGAATACACCCGCAAGCTGGCCTTAAGCGTGGGGGTCAGGGGCCTTATCAACGTGCAGTACGCCGTCAAGAACGGCACAGTCTACATTCTGGAAGCCAACCCCCGGGCCTCGCGCACGGTGCCGTTCGTTTCCAAGGCCATCGGTCATCCGCTGGCCAAGTACGCTGCCCTGATTGCGGTGGGCAAAACCCTAGAAGAGCTGGACTTCACCGAGGACCCCACCCCCGGCTTCTACTCGGTCAAGGAGGTGCTCATCCCCTGGCTCAAGTTCCCCGGTGTGATCCCGGTGCTGGGGCCGGAGATGCGCTCCACCGGCGAGAGCATGGGCCTCGACACCGACCCCTACCTGGCCTACTACCGGGCCGAGCTAGGTGTGGGCCAGCGGCTGCCACTCTCGGGCAACGTGCGTTTTATCGACGCCGACAGCCTGAAAGCCGACTGGTTGGCGGCCGGGTTTGAGGTCTCCGAAGACGACTACGACCTGCTGATCGCCCTTACCCCCCACCCCGAGCTGCGACGGGCCGTGGAGACCGGCAAGCCTTTCATCACCACTTTGGAAGGGGCAAAGTGGAGCCTCGAGGCCATCCGGCGGGCCCGCAGCTTTGGCCTGCCGGTCAGGTCGTTGCAAAGCTGGCATACTGGGTAGGTGTTCCGCGACCCCCCTCGAGCCTTGGGAAATTGGGGTCTATCCCCTGCTTTCCCTGGCCCTCATGGCCTGGCTCTCCTGGCCGCCGACCTTCCACTGGAACCAGGTGCTGCGCTGGGAAACCCTGCTGTGGGTTGGGTTGGGCATCGGCGAAATCTACCGATTACGCCACCTGCGCCCAGGACTCTCCAGGGTCATTCTGATCGCCTTACCCCTGAGCCTGAGCTTTGCCCTGTTCAACCCAGGCGACACGCGCCTGATTTTCTGGATGGCCATGGGGCTATTGGGATATCTGTGGTTACTGGAGTCTATCCCCGAGGTCTTGCGGCGGGTAGGCCAGTGGCTAAGGCAACGCAAAAAATAACCGGAGTGGGTAATCCACTCCGGTCTTGCCCGACGAGCCTTATCGCGTTTCCCACATTTACGCTACACGCGATAGCTTCCAAAGGATGCTGTGTGGGGTATTCGTGGGAGGCCGCTCTATTCCTTGTTTTCTTCAGCCACTTCGCTGGCCTGGGCCGCGCTTTCGGCTTCTTGCCTGGCAGCCTCAGCAGCCTTGGCTTCGGCGGCTTCTTTAGCAGCCACCGCACGGGCTTCCACATCCTGGTTGAGGCGCTTGCGGTCGCCTTTGATGCGCGCCGCTTTACCACGCAGTTCACGCAGGTAGTAAAGCTTGGCCCGGCGCACCTTACCCCGACTCACAACCTGCACACTCTCGATGAGCGGTGAGTTGAAGGGAAATACCCGCTCCACCCCTTCGTTGAAGGAGATTTTACGTACCGTGAAAGCGCTGTTGAAGCCGTTGCGCTTAATCTTCAGCACCACGCCTTCGTAGGCCTGTACGCGGGTACGGTTGCCTTCCACCACCTTGTAGTTGACCCGCACGGTATCGCCGGGTTTGAACTGGGGGATGTCGGTACGGGTGTACTTCTTTTCTACTACTTTGAGCAAAGCACCACGGTTCATGGTCTGACTCCTTGTTCCAGCGGAACCTACTTGTGCGCCTTTTGCCTTAGGCAAAACTGCGGGTTCATGGATACTTGCCCTCAAACGTACCCGCAAAGCAGATACTCGGGACAGGTCAGCAAGTTGTGATTCTAGCAGCCGGGAAGGAGCTTGTCAAAATCGGTGCTGTCGGTGGGTAGCAACGGTAGTTTACGTGCTTTCTTCCTCGAGCCAGACCAAATCCTTTGCGGTTAGCTCGGCTTTTTCGAGCAGGTCGGGTCGGCGTTCTTTGGTTCGCTTGAGGGCTTGCTTGCGCCGCCATTCGGCAATTTTGGCGTGGTGGCCCGAGGTCAGGATCTCTGGCACGCTCTGGCCCCGGAACTCCGGGGGCCGAGTGTAGTGGGGGTAGTCCAGCAGACCGGTAGAAAAGGAGTCCTGCTGGTGGCTTTCAGCTTCCTTAATGACCCCCGGAATCAGGCGGGCGGTGGCTTCCAGAATGACCAGCGCCCCCAGCTCACCGCCCATCAGCACGTAGTCGCCTATGGAAACCTCACGGGTCACAAAGTGTTCCACCCGGGCATCAATCCCTTCGTAGCGCCCACACAAAAGCACCAGGTGTGACTTCCGCGCCAGTTCCTCGGCCATGCGCTGGGTAAAGGGTGCTCCGGCGGGGCTTAGCAGAATGCGTTCGTCGGCTGGTCCGGCGGCCTCGAGGGCCCGCACCACCACGTCCACCCGCATCACCATGCCGGCTCCACCGCCATAGGGGGTGTCGTCTACGGTTTTGTGTTTATCTTCGCTGTAGGCCCGGATATCGCGGATATCGACTTCAATCAGGCCTTTCTGAATGGCTTTTTGAACAATAGACTCCTCTGTCCAGGGGCGGATCAGGTCAGGAAACAGGGTCAGGATGGTGTATTTCATGGTCGAGCCAGATATCGGCTACTCGAGCAAACCCGGAATAGCCTCAATGTGAATGCCGTCGGCCTCGATTTTCACATAAGGCGCCTGGAGCGGCACCAGGTAGGTTTTGCTCTGGGCCCGCAGCGAGGTGCCTTTGGCTTTGATGACGAGCCGTTCCTGCGCGCCGTCCTCCACATCCACCACTTCCCCAAAGGGCCGCCCATCCACAAAAACCGGCCTGCCCATAAGCTCGAAGTAGTAGTATTCGCCTTCCTCCAGTTTGGGAAGGTCGTCCTGGTCGGCATATACGCGCAAACCGGCCAGCTGTTCGGCCTCCTGGCGGTTTTGCACACCGGAGAGATACACCACCAGCTCGTTACCCAGCTCCTCAATTTCTTCTATCGCCCGGTAACCCAGTCCCTCGAGGTAAACCCGCTCGAGGTCATACACCACCGGTTCGCCTCGAAACTTGAGGCCCCCCGCCATGCCATAGGCTTTTCCGATTCGTCCAATTTCGATGCGCCGCATATAGAGGGGTTATACCGGATTCAAAAAGACAGTTTACAAAACCAAAAACACCAGAGGCTGTCTTTTTGAATCCTAGAGCACTCCCTTCGATCGGGTTAGTTCGTCACCAAAGGGTGACGAACTAACCGAATCTGGTATTAGGTCAGGGGTTTGGGTCTAGCGCACCTCCACCGAAACCCGGCCTCGAGCAAACGAACGCACCACTGTGCGGATACTCTCGATGACGCGACCCTGCCGCCCGATGATGCGGCCCTTGTCTTCAGGATGGGTTTCGATGTAATACACCAAACCTTCGCGGCCCCGGCGCTCATCTACGCAAATGGAGGCTGGGTGATCCACAACGGCTTTGGCCAGGTACTCAACTAGGTCTTTCATAAGCACTAGCCTAAAGCCAAATGCTAAAAGCCGAAAGCCCAGGGGTTTTGAGCCTTTAGCTTTCGGCTTATCGCCTTGGGCAGCTTAAGCGCTGGCTTGTTTGATGAGCTTCTTGACGGTGTCGGTGGGTTGGGCGCCAACACCCAGCCAGTACTGCAAGCGTTCCTGGTCTAGCTTGAGCCAGTCTTTGGTGGTCTTGCGGGGGTCGTAGTAGCCGATGCGCTCGATATAGCCGCCGTCGCGCTTGACGCGGCTGTCCACTACCACTATGCGGTAGTGCGGGTTGCCTTTGGAGCCGAAACGAGAGAGACGAATCTTGGTCATGGTTTTCTCCTTTTTCTTTTGTCTACAGCGGTATGGTTTTTTTCCGCATTGCTGGTCGCAGGTCCAGGGCCGAAAGGCCGGGTTTTGACTTGCGACTTGAGACCTATGGCCTGAAGAGCCCCCTGCCCCCTCTTTGCTGTTGTTTGGCCAGGGTTTTCAACATCTGCTTGGCGTCTTCGAAGGTTTTTATGAGGCGGTTGACCTCCTGCACCGAGGTTCCCGAGCCTGCTGCGATGCGTTTGCGCCGCGAGGCATTGAGTATCCTGGGGTCACGCCGTTCTTTGGGGGTCATGGAGAGCACAATAGCCTCCATGCGGTTCACCTGTTTTTCGTCTACCGAAAAGCCAGCCGGGAGCATCCGCGACATACCGGGAATCATGCCCAGGATTTCGGTGAAGCTGCCCATTTTGCGCATCTGGCGCATCTGGGTAATGAGGTCTTCCAGGGTGATTTCCTTGAGGTCTTTCTGGGGGGCCTCGAGCTCGGCCTGCTTGGCCTTCTCCAGCAAGGTCTGGAGGTCGCCCATGCCCAGGATGCGCTGGGCCAGCCGATCAGGGTAGAAGGGCTCGAGACCCTCGAGTTTCTCCGAAACCCCCGCAAAGTAGATGGGCTTTCCGGTCACGTGCCGGGCCGAAAGCGCCGCGCCACCCCGGGCATCGCCATCGAGCTTGGTCAGAATCAGACCCGAGACTCCAATCCGCTCATCGAAGGTTTTGGAGACGTTCAGGGCCTCCTGGCCGGTCATGCTGTCCACTACCAGCAGGGTCTCGGAGGGCCCCAGCACATGCTTGAGCTGGGCCAGCTCGTCCATCAGGGCTTCGTCTATCTGCAGGCGACCTGCGGTGTCCACAATGACCAGGTCGCGGTAGTCGAAGGTCAGGTGCTGCTGCAGGCGGGTGCGGGTGGTCTCGGGGCGCTCGTTATCGGCGACCTCGAGCACCGGCACCCCAATCTTCTCGCCCAGAATGCGCAGCTGCTCGCGGGCGGCGGGGCGCTGGGTGTCGGCAGCGACCAGCAAGGGGCGGCGCCCCTTGGACTTATAGAACTGGGCCAGCTTGCCGGTGGTGGTGGTCTTTCCCGAGCCTTGCAAGCCCACCATAAACCACAGGTTGCCCTCGTTCTTGAGCACCGGCTGTTTGGCTTCCCCTCCCAGCATCTGCACCAGCTCTTCGTAGACCACAGTCAGGATTTGCTCCGCCGGGGTAAGGCTCTCCAGCACAGCCTGGCCCAGGGTTTTCTCCTGTACCCTGTTTACGAAGTTTTTGGCGACCTCGAAGTTGACATCGGCCTCCAGGAGCGACATGCGAATCTCGCGCAGGGTGGCCTTGAGGTCGGCCTCGCTAATGCGGCCCCGCCCGCGCAGCTTGTCCACAGCAGCGCGAATGCGTTGGGAAAGGGTCTCAAACATAGGTTTAGTCTAGCCGAGGGGTGCCCAAGAAACCACTCATATTACTTTTGCGATTTCAAGGCCACTTCCCAAAGGCCGCCCGCTAGGGTAGCAGCAATGGATTGAGTATGTCAATATCAGGTAATATGACAATAAACTAATCTTCAGGGCTTGGTGTGAAAATGCCTAAGGCCCAGAGCAAGGGCAGAATGGCTTCGGCAAAATCGTTACCAAAGACCAGGCAACTAAGTGACCAAACCGCAACGGTATACTGCACCTATGGCACGGCAGAACCCGGTGGGCCAGGCCAGCTTTAATGAGTATTTGGAGCTCGAGGCCCACACCCAAGAGCGCCACAAATGGGTGGACGGTTATCTGTTTGCCATGGCGGGTCGAGATTTTCGAGCGTTTAGAGGGTAATACCGGATTCAAAAAGACAGTTTACAAAACCAAAAACCCCAGAGGCTGTCTTTTTGAATCCTAGAGCACTCCCTTCGGTCGGGTTAGTTCGTCACCAAAGGGTGACGAACTAACCGAATCTGGTATAAATCCTGGCGTTATACCCCTGTGGGATAGAAGGGCGTTTTCAAGCTGCCTTGCCTGGATTTGCAGCTCGAGGTAGCCCAGGTCTACCAAGGAATGACCCTCTAAACCCATTCATTAGCCTGCGACCTGCGACAACACATCGGCACATTGAAGCAGGCGACATGGCCAGATTTGCTTGCCTCGTGGGGCCTTAGGTGTTAACCTACTAGAGGCATTTTTGCCACCTTGTAAGGCCAAGAACACAGGGTTCAAAGCGCAAGGTTCAGGAGGCACCGTGGAAGATCACAGTTCTAGTCGAAGATTTTACCCGGTGTGCTCCCACACCGTGTAATCCTCGACAAACCGTGTACCCTGCGGAGCTTCCTTCCAAGATTCGGCCCAGGCCGAAAACCGAAGGAGGCCGCACATGTACGACACCCAAAACCTGGTTGGGCTGGACGCCCTCCAAAGGGCCCTCGAGGAGAGCGACGCCTTCAAGGTCAAGGCTGCGCTGGAAGAGCTGTATCCGGCGCAAATTCTGGAGCACTGGTCAGAGTTTGCTCCCGAACATCGCCTGCCCATCCTGACCCTGCTCTCCCCTGCCGATGCGGCGGAGGTCTTCAGCCACCTCGAGGAGACCGAGCAAGCCGAGCTCCTGGAGGCTTTGCCCCCCTGGCGGGTCAAGGAGCTTTTAGACGAACTCTCGCTGGACGACCTGGCCGACACCATCAACGCCGTCGAGGAGGAAAACCCCGCCCAGGCCGAGGCCCTGCTCCGCCAGCTCGACCCCGAGACCCGGGCCGAGGTCGAAGAGCTAACCGAGTACGACGAGGACGAGGCCGGGGGCATCATGACCTCGGAGTACATCGCGGTACGCGATGCCATGCGGGTCGAGGAGGTGTTCCGCTTTCTGCGCCGCGAGGCCCCCGACGCCGAGCAGATCTACGTGATTTACGTGGTGGACGCCGAAGAACACCTGGAAGGGGTGCTCACGCTACGCGACCTGATTGTGGCCGACCCCAAAACCCGCGTCGCGGAGATCATGAACCCCGATGTCATCTTTGTGCGCGACGACACCGACCAGGAAGAAGTAGCCCGCCTGATGGCCGACTACAACTTCACGGTGCTGCCGGTGGTGGACGAGGATAAAAAACTGGTGGGGATTGTCACCATTGACGACGTGGTAGACGTCATCCAGGAAGAGGCTACCGAAGACATCTACCGGCTGGGCGCGGTGGAATCACCCGAGCTGGTGTACAGCAAGTCGAGCGTGTGGGAGCTCTGGAGCGCCCGGGTGCGCTGGCTGATTATCCTGATCGTGACTGGCAGCATCACCAGCAGCATTCTGCAAGGTTTCGAGTCGGTGCTCGAGGCGGTCACCGCTTTGGCTTTCTATGTTCCGGTGCTGGTGGGTACCGGCGGCAACACCGGTAATCAGTCGAGCACCCTGATCGTGCGGGCGCTGGCCACCCGCGACGTGACCCTGGGCGACTGGTTACGAATCATGCGCAAAGAGCTGGGGGTAGGCATGCTGCTGGGTTTGACCCTGGCCACCCTGCTGACCATCAAGGTTATCATTGACGGACAAAAAGACCTGCTGGTGGTGGTGGGCATTTCTTTAGGGCTCGTGGTTCTGCTGGCCAATGTTGTGGGGGCCATGCTGCCCCTTCTGTTGCGCCGCCTGCGGCTCGACCCGGCCCTGATTTCCAACCCCCTCATCGCCACCGTGACCGATGTAAGCGGGCTGGTGGTGTACTTGAGTGTGGCCCGATGGCTGCTCAACCTATGAAAGTCTGAGTGGTTGGCCCGCCAGCAGCGCGAACAGGAGCAACCATGCGCCTCGAGATGATTGTGGAGTGGAGCCTGGGCAGCCCCCTGCGCTTTGATTGGGACGGCCACAAGCTGGTACCGCGTGACCCCCCTTGGCGGGCCGAATGGGGCCTTCCGCCGGTGAATTACGGCCTGATTCCGGGGTATTTCAACCCCGCCGACCAGGCTGCGCTGGACGCTATCTGGGCAAGCCGGGAACCCGTTGCGGCGGGAACCTGGCTCCTGGGCGAGGTACTGGGCATGATCTGGCTACCCGACGGCGACCACAAAATAATCCTGGGGGAACCCCAGAACCTGCAAAGCCTGGATATAGACGGGCTCTGGGCCTGGTTTCAGGGGCGTGGGCCCCGCCTGTTGGAGTCCGAGGAAGCCATCGCCTTTATCCTTTCGCTAACGAGGGTCAAGGATTCTCCAGCGCCAGGGCATTGAACAGGTCAAAAAGCAGCAGCCAGGCCCCCTGCAGGGCAATGGCCCACCCCGCTCCCTGGCTGCGGGCATCGGGCTGTAGGGCCAAGAACACCCCCCCTGCAATGTAAAGCACGTCAAGCCCGGCGTTGATGTAGAGCAGGTCGCGCAGGGTGTTTTTGTCGGGCTCGGGGCCCAGCAGCCCCACCAGGGCAATGCCGGAGTTAACTGCGGTCCAGACTGAGTGGGTCAGCCAGAACGAGCGCTGCCAGGGGTCGTCGCTCAAAAGCCCCACAGTAGAGCCTGCCAACGTCCAGGGCACGCTCCAGGCCAGCAGCCGGGCCGAGATGGCCAGCCCCCGGAAGCCCTCCGGGGCAGGGCCCAGGAGTAGCCGATCCCAGGAGGGTCGTTCAGGTTCTCGGCTTGGCCCCTCGGCCTGTTCAACAAAGATCAGCGGCTCAGCCACTATTGCTGGCCCTACCGAGAATTGATTTTGAGTTTGGGCCAGCCCCTGAGTACTAAAAAGCACCAGCAGCAAAAGCCACAGGTTTTTGATCATTTATTCAGCTTCACTGCTCAGTGCGTGAACGAGTGGGCTTCGGGCAACACTTTACCCGGATTCAAGCGGTTCTGTGGGTCGAAAGCCGCCTTGACTTTGCGCAAAGCCTCTAAGGTCTCGGGGTCTACCGCCTCGCTCATAAAGTCGCGCTTCATGATGCCGATGCCGTGCTCTCCCGACAAAACCCCCCCATGCCGCAGGGCCACCCGGGCTATCTCGTGCAGGAGTTCCCAGACCTTTTCTTCCGGGTCCGCTTTGGGGTCGTAGAGCACGTTGGGGTGGAGGTTGCCATCGCCAATATGCCCAAACTGCACCACCCGCAGGCCATAGGCCTGACCCAGCGCTTCGATGCTGCGCACCACCTCGGGCAGACTCGAGCGCGGTACCGCGATGTCCTCGTTCATGCGCTTAGGCTTGATGGCGCCGATGGCGGGGGAAATGGAGCGGCGGGCCTTCCATAGGGCTTCACTTTCGCCGCTGTCGCGGGCTAAGCGCACGGTGGCCCCATGCTTCTGGCAGGCTTCGGCCACCCAGGCCAGCTCCTCCTCGACTATCAGGGGGTCATCACCATCGGTATCTACCAGCAGAATGGCGGCGGCTTCGCGGGGTAGCCCTAGCTTGAGGTAGTCTTCTACGGCATTGATGCAACCGTTGTCCATGAACTCGAGCTTGCTTGGCACCGCACCGGCAGCAATCGCCTCCGAGACGGCTTCGGCGGCTCGCCCCACTTCGTTGAAAATGGCCATCAGGGTACGGGTATAGCGCGGGATGGGCTCCAGGCGCAGTTTGGCTTCGGTGATGAGCCCCAGCGTACCCTCGGAACCCACCAGCAAGCCCACCAGGTCGTAGGCCTCGCGCCGCAAGCGGTGCACCTGCCCGGCAAAGTCCACGAACTCGAGCTCCAGCACATAATCGCCGGTCACACCCTTCTTGAAGCACATCGGCCCTCCGGCGTTTTCGGCCAGATTACCCCCAATGGTGCTGGTGCGAAAAGAAGCTGGGTCAGGGGGATACCATAGCCCATAAGGTTTGGCCAGCTCGCTGATCTGCAGCGTAACCACCCCCGGCTGCACCGTGGCGATGCGGGCCTGGGGGTCGATGTGCAGGCCGGTCATACGGGTAAATGACATCACGATGGACTCCTGGATTGGCACCGCCCCGCCCGACAAACCACTGGCCGCCCCGCGTGCCACAATGGGCAGACCCACCTGATTGGCGAACCGCACCGCTTCGACCACATCGGCAGTCGAGGTCGGCAGCACCACCACAGCCGGGGTCACGCCCATGGCAATGCCGTCGTAGGAGTAGTTGCGCCGCTGGGCCAGCTCGAGCAAAACCTTCTCCCGGCCCAGCCGAGCCTGTAGTTCCTGGGCCGTTCGGGCCGGTTGGGGGTATGTGGGGCGGGGTGAGGATGGCAGGGGCTTCTTGCCAAGGTTCAGGGTCACACTTATAGCTTATCAGGGACAGTTGTCAATGACCGGAATGCCCGGAAAAACCAGTCGGGCCGAACTACCGTTGGTGGCAAAAACGGTTAGCTCAAGGCGGGTCGCCCCAATCTGGCGGGGCTGGGGCACTGGGGTTACTACGATGCTCTGTGGCGATACGCTCAAGGGGGCCGTCCCCTGGCTCAAGGCCCAGTTCACGCTGATGCGGTTGTTCTGGTTGAGGTAACCGCCGGTGTCCTTGCTCATGCTGAGGGTATGGGTGGCCTGGCCGGTGGTCTCGCCCACCAGGCGCGCGTCCCAGCGTGCGATGCGGGCAAAGTCGTTGTAGCGGAAGCTGTAGGTCAGGGTGGTGATTTTGTTATCGCAGATGTACGAGCGCCCACTGGCATCGCGGAAGTTGCTCTCGTAGCGCAGGTCGGAAATCAAGAGGGTATCGGCAGGGTTGGTGCCGATGGGGATGCAGCCGGCAAAAACCAGCAGCAGGGAAAAGGCGAAGAGTGGCTTTTTCATGGTTGTATCGTTGCTCGAGGTGCTGGTATTGGCATAAGCGAAACCTAAACCCGCGTTTAGGTTGGTGGCTCAAACAGCAGCATCTAAAGTCCGGCTAAGGCTAAACTGGCCTGGTATGAACTACTGGCTGCTCAAGTCGGAACCCGACGTATTCAGCATAGACGACCTGAAAAAACAAAAAACCACCCTCTGGGACGGGGTACGCAACTACCAGGCCCGCAATTTTCTTATGGCCATGCAGGTGGGGGATCTGGCTTTTTTTTATCACTCCAGCACCGAACCGCCCGGCATCGTGGGGCTTTGCCGGGTTCTCGAGACCCATATTGCCGACCCCAGCCAGTTCGACCCCCAATCGCCCTACTTCGACCCCAAGAGTTCAGAGGACAAGCCGCGCTGGTGGACGGTGCGGGTGGGGTTTGTGGAGAAATATAAGCAGATGATCACCCTCGAGGTCTTGCGGGCAAAGTTCAGCCCCGACGAGCTGGTTCTGCTTCGCCGGGGCAACCGGTTATCGGTGATGCCGATTGCTTCTGGGGTTGCAGACAGGATTATTGCGTTGAAAGCGTCCCGATGATCTTGAACAGCGGCAGGAACATCCCGGCCACAATCACGCCTACGATAAAGCCCAGGAAGATGATCATCAGGGGCTCGATGGCGGCGGTCAGAGCGCTCACCGCTTCGTCTACCTCGCGCTCATAGAAGTCGGCAATTTTGGTGAGCATGGTGTCCAGCGCACCGGTCTCTTCACCGATGGCGATCATCGAGCTCACCATGGGCGGGAAGACCTGCGGGTGGGCCTGGATGGTGGTGTAAACCGGCTCACCGGCCTGGATGGCAATTTTGGTCTGCTCGAGGATATCCTCCACAATGGCATTCCCGGCAGTGCCCTTGGTAATGTCCAGGGCCTCCACAATGTTCACACCGCTCGAGATGAGCAGACCGAAGGTACGGGAAAAGCGGGCCAGCGCGCTTTTCTTCATCAGGTTTCCAAATACCGGCAGCTTGAGCTTGATCTGATCGATCTGGTGTCGCCCCTTATCGGTTCGGTAGTAGGCCCGGTAGGCAAAAAAGAGTGCCACCACAATCAGCACAATAAAAATAGTACCCTGGCGTAAAAAATCGGAGATGCTCATCAGGGCGCGGGTCAGGAGGGGCAGCTCCGAACCCAGACCGGTCAGGATCTGGGCAAACTGGGGCACAATGCCGGTCAGCAGGAAGTAGGTTACGCCCACCGCAAATACGAACACGATGGCCGGGTAGGTCAGGGCCGAGCGAATCTTACCGATTAAGGCCAGCTCGTTTTCCAGGAAGGTCGCCAACCTGTCCAGGATGGCGTCAAGCGTGCCCGAGGTCTCACCTGCCCGCACCAGGTTAATGTAGAGGCGGCTAAAGAGCTTGTGTTTGCTCAGGGCTTCGCTGAAGTTGGCCCCGCCCTCCACCTCGGTGCGGATTTCTTTGAGCATAGCCTGGAACTTCTTTTTCTCGGTCTGGCGCTCGAGGATGGCCAGGGCCTGCACGATGGGCAAACCGGCGTTGAGCATGGTGGCCAGCTGGCGGCTGAAGATGGCCAAATCCTTCAGTCCAGGCTGGGGTTCCAGACCGGGCAGCTTGATTTCGGCCTGCAAGCCTTTGCCGGGCTCCTTGATTTCGGCTATGAACAGGCCCTTTTCGCGCAGATTCCGGGCCGCCGTGCGCATGTCGTCGGCTTCGATGACGGCATTGATCAACCGCCCCTGACGATCCCTGGCCTTATATTGATAGGTTGGCATACTCGCTCTAGTATAGCCTCGAGCAGTTCGATTGGTGGTGAAATAACCACATCTCTCATACTCTATGGACACCCAGACCCTCAAAGCCCAGATTTTGGCCGTGTTGTTCGCTGCCGGAAGGCCGCTCTCTCTTCGTGACCTGAGCCCCCTAGGCACCGAGGAAGCCCTCACCAGGGCCATTGTGGCCCTCGAGCACGACCTCGCCGGCGGCCAGTCGGGTGTACAGCTCGAGCGCGTGGCGGGGGGCTGGCGGCTGGTGGTGCACCCCCTGCACCTGACGGCGGTCGAGCAGGTATTGCGCCCGACCCCCCCACGCATCTCCAAGGCAGCCCTCGAGGTACTGGCCTTGATAGCCTATCAGCAACCCCTCACCCGGGCCGAGTTGGAAGCCTTGCGGGGCAAGAGTGTGGAGGGGGTTCTGGACGGGCTGTTGGAGCGCCAGCTGGTACAGGTTGTGGGCGAAAAAGACGCTGTTGGACGACCTAAGCTGTTTGGGACCACCGAGCGGTTTTTAGAAATGTTTGGCCTGGAAAGCCTGGCCGATCTACCCCCGGTGGGCGAAGGTCCGGTGTTGCTTTTACGCAGCTAAAGCTGACCGCAAACAAAAAGGGCTCTACTATTCATACTAGATTCGGTTGATTCGTTGCCGAATGGTAACGAATCAACAGGGCCGAAGTTATCCGCGTAGTGGAGGGCGATACCGCCCCTTGGAAGTTATCCGCGTAGCGGAGGGCGATACCGCCCCTTGGAAGTTATCCGCGTAGCGGAGGGCGATACCGCCCCTTGGAAGGGAGACACTTTTTTCGCCGACCGACAGTGAAGGGCCATCGGCCCCCGGCTAGCGCCGGTACTCAAGGGAGGGGTGTGCTCTAGGATTCAAAAAGACAACCTATGGGGTTTTTGGTTTTGTAAACTGTCTTTTTGAATCCGGTATCACAACTCTTGAGGACACATTGACACAGCGCTACACCCAGGGCAGAGGTTTTTGCAATAGCACGAAGCTACGCACGAAAGGATGGAGAGAATGCGGTTTAGCCTCAGGCTTGCCTTCGGTCTCAACAGCTCTATAGTTATAATGCCGCAGGACAGGCGCATGGCGCTTTGAGGGAGGCCCTTACTTCGTGACGATTCGGGTAGATCTGATTCCCAAACCCCCCTATCCCCAACCGGTGTTGCTGGTAGATGTTTTTTACGGCAGCGCAGTAGGCATGTTGCTGGCTGCCGGCGTCAAAGAGGTCTGGGTTGCCAAAAGTGTGCGGGCCGCCCGGATTCTAGCCGAGGGTGGCAGCCTGCTGCTGGGCGAAGAGGAAGGCCTTCCGCCCGAGGGATTCCACAATGGCCTGTCGCTGGTCGCCCTGGGCAAGCAGCGCTTCCAGGCACAAAGCTGTGTTCTGCTGGCCAAGCCCCTGGCCGAGTCGCTCGAGCAGCTACCCCAGGGAAGTGCCCTGGCCTACTTCCGCAACGCTCGACAGGCCATCCAGTACGCGGTGGACATGCAGATAGACACCGTGGTCGCAGCCACCCAGGCCAAACTCGAGCCCAGCCTGGCCAACACCGTCGCGGCAGGCTTTCTTGCCAAGCGCTTACACCAGGCCCTGGGCCAGTGGGGCACCTTGCAGGACGGGGCCCGGCTGGCCACTGCCCTGCTCAAGTCCTTTCCTGACCCCCAGGAATCGCTGGTACAGTCCGATCTGGGCAAGCAACTCTATCGCGTTGGACGCAGTGAAGACCTGGCCCTGGCGAGCTTAGTCAGTGTGGAAGAGCGGGTACCCCGGCTGACCCAGGTGCGGGTACTGAAGGCTGATCAGTACGGCCTCAGCAAGGACCGCTTCGGTTTTTGTTTTCAGGAGAGGTAGGGATGCAGCGGGTAGAGATACTCGGGACTCCGGTAGACCTGGTGAACCTGGAGCAAACCCTGGCCTGGATAGAGGAAAAACTCACCCGGCCCCTCCCCCACTGTGCCCAGATCATCACCACCAACCCCGAGGCCGTGGTGCGGGCCCAGTCTGACCCTACCCTCAAACAAGCCCTGCAAGAGAGTGAACTTGTCACTGCCGACGGGGTGGGCATCGTCTGGGCCGTGAACCGACTCACCAACCACAAACTTGCAGACCGGGTGCCGGGATCGGAAATCCTGCCTGCTGCTTTTGCCCGTTTTGGTAGCCGCTTGCGGGTCTATTTCCTGGGGGCGCTTCCAGGGGTGGCCGCACGAGCGGCCCAGAATGCCCAGACACGCTGGGGTATTCAGGTTTGCGGTGTGCAGGACGGTTATTTCAAGGATGAAGAAGCGGTTGTCGCGGCCATTCACCAGGCCCAACCCGATCTACTGGTCGTGGGGATGGGCGAGCGTCAGGACACCTTCATCCACCGCCACAAAGCCCGGTTGGGTGCCAGGGTAGCCATTGGCGTAGGCGGCATGATAGATGTGCTGGCCGGTGAGGTACGCCGGGTTCCGCGCTGGGCACAAAAGCTCAAAATCGAGTGGCTGGTGCGCATTGCCAGTGACCGAAAACGCTGGAGCCGATTCCCCAGGCTGCTTAAGTTTGTGCGTCTGGTTCTGGCAAGCCCTCGAGCACCTCGCGTTATCCGCTGATAAGGGCCGTCAGCACACACCAACACACTTACGCGGCCCTATCGCCCCTGAACCGGAAAACCAAACAGGCTTCCCGGCGGGTCGTAGGGCCCGGCCACAAACTCGCCCATGCCCTTTGCCTGCACAGTTTGGCCCTGCCAGGTTCCGCTGCCCGCAACCGGGCCCTCCCAATAGGCCACCCGCGTCGAGACGGTCAGGAGTTCCTGGTCTTTTCGCAGGGGCTCCAGGCGGAGGCTCAGCCCCTCGGCTGCAACCTGCCAGGCCAGGTTGTAGGTGCGCCCACTGGGCGAGGTCCAGCTTTCCAGGGGGGTCATCTGGAGGTTCGGCAGTTCACGAATCTGCCCGTTGGGAAGCGTGGCGGTGCCGGCGAGTTGCACCACCTGCCCTTTAGCGTTCTTGACCCGATAGAGCATCAGGTCGGTGCCATCGGAGAGATGCAGTCCATACCAGTCCCATAGCGCCCCCAGCCCGGTAGCATTCCCCTGGCTCCCAATCTGGTCGCCCCACTGGTGATCCATCCAGGCCTCGCCACGCACTGGCCTGCCCGCAATTACGCCCTCGAGGGCCATGCGGGTAAAGGACACGTAGTACATGCGCCCGGTCTCGGCGGTTCCCGAGTACCCCGGCGGATGCACCACCGCGGGTTTGAGCGGGGTCAGGCGCACCTGGATGGGGCCTGCCGAAAGCCGGTAGCTATTGCCCTCCTGCAACAACTTCCAGTCCCCCTGCTCGATGCGCAAGGGGGGGTAGGCTACCAGGCTATCGCCGCGCGGGCGGTCGGTGCGGAAGTCGAAACGTTCCTCGAACAGCTTCTGGTTGGTGCGCAGGTCGGTTAGGGCGATGTGCGAGGCGTGGTAGGGGCCGGGGAAAAATATAGCGGGGTTGATGAAGCCCACCTGCCAGTTCTGCGGTGCGTAGGCCTTGAACAAGGCCCAATGGAAGGCCAGCCCTTCGTCGGGCAGGTAGCCCGAGACGTACCACCATTCCAGGGGCGCATTGTTGGGCCCCCAGTTGTCGGCGCTCGGAGCCCGATCAGGATTCACGGCCTGCAAAGTAGGCAAGCAGCCGGTAAGAGCAAACAGAAGGGCTATGGTCCAAAGGCGCATGCCGCCAGTGTAAACAAGCCGGGGCGCAACGAGCTGTAGCACAGGGCGTAAACTGAGCCGCGGAAAGACGCTATGACCGACACCCACTGTCACCTGGACTATATGCAGCCCGAGGAAACCCAGGCCGCCATCGAAGCCTCGAGGGACTTCAAGGCCATCCTGACCATCGGGACCAACCCCGTCCGCAACCGCAAGGCCCTGGCCCTGGCCGAGGGCCACCCCCACATTTGGGCCGCCGTAGGCCTGCATCCCACCGAGGCCATGCTGCTTTCGCCGGAGCTCGAGGCCGACCTGCTCCACCTGGCCCAACACCCCAAAGTACGCGCCATTGGCGAAACCGGGCTGGACTTCTACTGGACACCCGAGACCCGGCTGGCCCAGTACAAGGCCCTGGAATTCCAGCACCAGCTTGCTCAGACCCTGAGGCTCCCGCTCATCTTTCACGTTCGCAGCAAGGAAGGCAGCCAGGCCGAAATCGAAATAGCCAGCTGGCTCTTGCAAAACAAGCCCTCGAGGTTCGTTCTTCACGCCTTTGGGGGACACCCCAGGCTGCTAGAGGTGGGGCTTTTGCTGGGGGCCTACTTTGGCTTTGCCGGGCCGCTAACCTACAAAAAGAATGTGGGCTTACGAGAAGCTGCAATGCAAATACCCCTGAACCGCCTGCTGGTAGAGACCGACGCCCCTTTCCTGCCCCCTGAGCCGCACCGAGGCAAGCGCAATCACCCGGCCCTGGTGCGCTTTACCCTGGCCAGGCTGGCCGAGCTTCGTCAACTGGAAGTAGAGGAAATGGAAAGAGTAACCGACCAGAATGCCCAGGCTTGTTTTGGGTTCTGAGCACGGCATAGCTATCTCCAGGCGGGCAGTAAATCCTGGCGAAGGGCAGCCTGCGTAAGCCCCAAACGACAAGAACTCTGTGAATGCGGCTGCGGAGAATGTCCTGCACAGCAGGGGTGGGCAGTAAACTAAAGCCATGCAGTGCCAGACCTTTACGCTTCGGTTGGACCATGCCCGGGACCTCGAGCAGCTCAACGAGTTTTTAGCCCAGGTCATGCCCATCCAGGTATCCAGCAGCCTGGTGATGGGCCATACCCCCTTCTGGAGCGTGCTGGTGTTTTACGAGGGCGAACCCAAGACCCCCAGTTCCCGTCAAATCAGCCCGTCCGCAGAACCCTCCAGCAGCCCTGCCTTTGAGGCCCTACGCAAATGGCGCAGCCTGAAAGCCAAGGAAGAGGGGGTTCCGCCGTATGTCATCGCCACCAATGCCGAGCTACAGGCCATTCTAAAGAGCAAGCCCAAAACCCCGGCAGAGTTGGGTGAGATCAGGGGGTTTAGCCAGGCCAAGATCCAGAAATATGGCCGAGAAATCCTGCAAATTTTGAATCAGGCCGTGTAGGGGGGTGCTTGTGATCATGTCGCCGGACTTAAATCGACGAGACACCTCTAGCCTGGCTTGACCAAGTGAGATTTGGCACGTAATATGCAGTGCAGGATGTTGCGGACGGACAATAATTCTTGAGGGGGCGAGATTTCGACCCCCGATACCTCGTTGTATCGGGGGTTTTTTGTTGAGCCCACACCGCCGCAAAAAACTTTTTCGGGAGAGAACATGTCCAGAACCCTCGCCAGCCAAGTTGCCCAGCATGTGGGCCAGACCGTTACCCTGCAGGGTTTCCTGCACTGGAAGCGCAACCTCGGCGGTATTCAGTTTGCCCTCTTGCGCGACAAAAGTGGCATCGTGCAGGTGGTGGTGGATAAGCGTTTCGAGCTGCCTTTGGCCGAGTCCTCCATGAAGGTGGTGGGCCAGGTAGTAGCCAGCCCCAAAGCACCGGGTGGCTACGAGGTTATTGCAGAAGACCTCGAGTTTTACGCCAAAGCCAGCGAGCCCAGCCCCATAGAAATTCCCAAGGAGGAGTGGCGGGTCAACCCCGAGACGCTGCTGGAGTACCGCTATGTGAGCTTGCGCGGAGAAAAAGCCCGGGCCCCCCTAAAGGTTCAGGCTGCGCTTGTGCGGGGCTTTCGTAACTACCTTGACCGCCAGGGCTTTACCGAGATTTTCACCCCCAAGATTGTCTCGGCAGGGGCCGAGGGGGGCAGCAACCTGTTTGGAATTGATTATTTTGAGCACCGGGCTTATCTGGCCCAGTCCCCTCAGCTCTACAAGCAGATTATGGTGGGGGTCTACGAACGCGTCTACGAGGTCGCGCCGGTCTTTCGGGCCGAGCAACACGCCACCAGCCGCCACCTCAACGAATACCTTTCGCTCGACGTGGAGATGGGCTTTATCGAATCGGAATACGACGTGATGGACCTCGAGGAAGAGCTCCTGCGGGCCATGCTGGACGAGGCCCGTCACAGCACTGCGGCGGAGTGCAAACTTCTGGAGGTAGAGTGGCCCAACTTAGCCGAGATGCCCCGCCTCGAGCACCAAGAAGCCCGTCGCATTTTGCGCGAAGAGTTGGGGATGCCGGTAGGGGCCGACTTCAACGAGGAAGCCGAGCGGGCCCTGGGGGCTTGGGCCAAGGAGAAATGGGGTGTGGATTTCCTCTTTATCGCCAAATACCCCGAAGCCGCCCGACCCTTCTATGCCTATCCCGAGGGCGACGGGTCCACAAGAGGCTTCGATTTGCTGTTCAGGGGGCTGGAGATTACCTCCGGCGGACAGCGCATCCATCGGTACGAAACCCTGGTTGAGCAACTCAAAAAGAAAGGCAACGACCCCGCCCACTTTGCGGGCTACCTGGAAGTGTTCAAGTTTGGTATGCCGCCACACGGCGGATTTGCCATTGGGGCCGAGCGCCTCACGCAAAAGCTGGTCGGCCTGCCCAACGTGCGCTACGCGCGGGCCTTCCCCCGCGACCGACACCGCCTCACGCCGTAACCTCGCGACCGACACCGCCGAACGACGTAAGGGCTGTCCCTACTTCTTTAGTTTCAGTACGCCTTTGGTAATTTCTTGCTCGATACCAAGCTCGAGGCGCATCTTTTCCAGGCGATCCAGGAGCCCCTCAGGCGTAACCCCCAGCCGCTTGGCCATAGCGATAATCTTCTGCTCGTCGTACAGGGTGCCGAGGGTCAGGGCCATAGCCTCGCGGTACTTGGGCCCTAGCATCACTTCAATGGTCTTGATTCGGAGCTGGATTTCGAACCACTCGAGTTTCTCGGTCTCGTTTTGCATAAGTTCCTCATTGGGCACACTGCCCGCGCACAACCCCCACATACTACCAGCATGACCCGCTTCGAAAGGAGTTCGAAGGCTTCCAAAAGGCCAAAGGAAACAGTCAATGCCATTGGTTTGCAGCTTTCGAGGAGCTTTCTGCTATCAACCGAATGAGGGTAGAATATTTGGGTGGAGCAACCAACCTTGTTTTCTAGCGAACCGTCCTCGGCCGAGTTACCCAGGCCGGATCGGATCTGGCTGGTCGATGGTCATCACCTGGCCTACCGCAGCTATTTTGCTTTTGAAAAACTCAGTACCTCGAGGGGCGAGCCCACCCAGGCGGTATTTGGCTTTTTGCGCACCTTGCTCAAACTGCTGAAAGAAGACGGCGACTGTGTGATCGTGGTCTTCGACCCGCCCACCAGAACCTTCCGCCACGACGCCTTCGAGGAGTATAAAGCCGGGCGAGCCCCCACCCCGGACGACTTCCACCCGCAACTGGAAAAAATCAAGGAACTTGTCGATCTGCTGGGGCTCAGGCGGCTGGAGGTGCCCGGCTACGAGGCCGACGATGTAATTGGAACACTGGCCAAAAAAGGTGAGCAGGAGGGCTATCCGGTACGCATTCTGACCGGCGACCGCGACAGCTTTCAGCTAGTCTCGGAGAGGGTGCAGGTCATGCTGCCGGACGGACGACTGATGAACCCTCAGGCGGTGCAGGAAAAGTATGGGGTATCGGTAGCGCAATGGGTAGATTACCGCTCGCTGGTGGGGGATTCCTCCGACAACCTGCCGGGGGCTAAAGGTATTGGCGAGAAAACGGCGGCCAAGCTGTTGCAGGAATGGGGGTCGCTGGAGGGGCTATATGCCAACCTGGAAGCCCTCGCCCCCAAGGTGCGGGCCAGCCTCGAGGAAAACCGCGATAACGTCCGGCTTTCCCACAGCCTCTCACAGATTCACACCGATGTGCCCCTCGAGCTCGATTTCCGCGACTGTCACCGCCGCGAACCGGATCGCCCGGCCTTGCGCGAAGCACTGGAGCGGCTCGAGTTTGGCTCCATTTTGCGCGACTTGAACCTACTGGCAGCCCCACCCCCCAGCGAGGAAGCGGCCTGGCCCCCGCCACCCGACGCCTTTTTGGGCTACACCCTCGACCGGGCCCAGCCCATGTGGGCCACCTGGGTAGGGTTCGCCGCTTTTGCACAGGGCAAGGTTTACCGGAGCCAACCCAGCCTGCAAGAGCTTCGGCGCTTCCCCGAAATTCGTAGCATCGCAGCCAAGGACTTATCGGTGCTGGCCCTCAAGGAAGGGGTCTGGGTGCCACCTGGCGACGACCCCCTGCTGCTGGCTTATCTCTACGACCCCTCCAACACTGACCCCGCCAGCACCGTGCGGCGCTATGGCGCGGGCGACTGGAACAACGAGCCCGTCGAGCGGGCCCAGGCCGCCCATGAGCTGTGGGAAACCTTGCAGCGCCGTATGGGCGAGAACCCCCAGATGGAGTGGCTCTACCGCGAGGTCGAAAAACCCCTCTCGGCGGTGCTGGCCCGGGTAGAAGCCAGGGGCATCTCGCTCGACACCGACTATCTGGGGCAGCTTTCGGAGGAACTCGGTAAAGAAATCTCCTACCTGGAAGCCGAGATTCACCGCCTGGCCGGGCATCCTTTTAACGTGAACTCGAGGGATCAGCTCGAGGTTGTGCTGTACGATGAGCTAAAGCTTAACGCCTCGGGCCGCAAAACCCAGACCGGCAAACGCTCTACGGCGGCCAGCGCGCTGGAAGAACTTCTGGGTCAGCACCAGATTATAGACCGCATCCTCACCTACCGCGAACTCACCAAACTCAAAAGCACCTACCTCGACCCCCTGCCCAAGCTGATCCACCCCAAAACAGGCCGCCTGCACACCCGCTTCAACCAGACCGGCACCGCTACCGGGCGGCTCTCCTCTACTGACCCCAACCTGCAAAACATCCCGGTTCGCACCGAGATAGGCCGCCGCATTCGCAAAGCCTTCCGGGCCGCACCCGGTATGAAGCTCATCGCTGCGGATTACTCTCAAATCGAGCTGCGGGTGCTGGCCCATATGTCCGGCGACGAGAACCTGATCCGGGTCTTCCGCGAAGGCAAGGATATCCACACCCAGACCGCAGCCTGGATGTTCGGTCTTGATTTGGACAAGGTTGGGGCGGAGCAGCGCCGGGCCGCCAAAACCATTAACTTCGGCGTGCTCTACGGCATGTCGGCGCACCGCCTATCGAACGAGCTTTCCATTCCCTACGCCGAGGCCGAGAACTTCATCGAGCGTTATTTTGCTTCTTACCCCAAGGTGCGAGCCTGGATTGAGCAAGTACTGGCCGAGGCCCGGCACAAAGGTTACGTCGAGACCCTCTTTGGCCGCAGGCGCTTCGTGGCCGACCTGGACTCGCGCATTCGCAGCGTGCGGGAGGCTGCCGAACGCATGGCCTTCAACATGCCGGTACAGGGTACAGCAGCCGATTTGATCAAACTGGCCATGGTCAAGCTGCAGCCCGAGCTAAAGCGCCTGGATGCCCACCTGGTGCTACAGGTGCACGACGAGCTTCTGGTCGAGGCCGAAGAAAGCCGGGTGCCGGAGGTATCGGAAGCGGTTCGGGCGGTCATGCAAGGGGCCTGGCAACTGGAGGTGCCCCTCGAGGTCGGCATAGGCGTAGGGGATAACTGGCTCGAGGCCAAGTAACAAGCCTTCAAGGGCAAATAGACCTTCACCAGTCTTGGCAAGTCCTCGCCGTCCAGATAACCTGACGTAGCCTTCGACCTCTACCAAAGGTCATCAACGTCGCCTTTTCGTCAGCAAGTTATGCTGGATTGCAGTAGGGTTTTACCGCCCTTCGCTTCTGTTATGCTTGGCCCAGGACAACAGGCCCTTGGGCCTACCAGGAGGTTTAGTGTGTCAGAAACCTTTGAACTCGAGATGCCCGAATTTGAGTACCTGACCTACCGCGTGGAAGAAAACCTGGGCATCGTCACCATCAACCGTCCCCAGGCCCTCAACGCCCTCAACCAGGATGTCCTGATTGAGTTGGCCGCCGTGACCGAGGTCATCACCCAGGACCCCGAGGTCAAGGTGGCCATCTTCACCGGGGAAGGCAAGGCTTTTGTGGCCGGGGCCGACATTGGGCAGATTGCCGACCTGCAGGACGTGTTCGCCGCCCGGGAGTTCGCCATTATGGGCCAGTCGGTCTTCAACGAGATCGCGGCCCTGCCGGTGCCCAGCATCGCCGCCATCAACGGCTTTGCCCTGGGAGGGGGCCTCGAGTTAGCCCTGGCTTGCGACCTGCGGGTAGCCAGCCATAAAGCCAGGCTGGGGCTTCCCGAGGTGGGCCTGGGCATCATCCCCGGCTTTGGTGGTACTCAGCGTCTGCCGCGCCTCGTGGGCCGGGGAAGGGCCTTCGATCTTATCTTTACCGGACGTCACGTCAGCGCCGAAGAGGCCCTGAGCCTGGGTCTGGTCAACCGGGTAGGCGAGGACGCCTTGCAAACCGCCAAAGAGCTGGCCGCGGCCATCCTGAAAAACGGCCCGGTGGCCCTGGCTTTGGCCAAGGAAGCCGTCGGACGGGGTGAAAACCTGGACTTGCAGGAGGCGCTGGAGATCGAGGCCGACCTGTTCGGCCTGGCCTGCGCTACCAAAGACATGCGCGAGGGTACCCGGGCCTTCCTGGAAAAGCGCCCCGCACATTTCAAGGGCGAGTAATGCCGCAATCCTGCATGGCAGAAAAGCGTAAGCTTAGCAAGATTGAGCCATTTGCAGTTGGCCCTTGACCCTTCCTCATGTGTCTTTTATCACGGCCCCTCACCTTTCTAGCCCCTAACATTAGGGTATGAGCGATGGCAGTACGGTCATGAACGAGCGCACCGTTCAGGTCACCCAGCCCAAGGCCAAGCTATACGTCGAGGCCGACCTGGCCATACGGGAGGGTTTGCAGCGGTATCCCAAGGCGCTTGCGGCCTACGATATGCTTACCTCCGATGCCGAAGCTCGGGGCCACTGGGACATGGCCAACTACATCACCGTACGTAAGCTGGGTTACAACGACCACGGACGGGTGCACGCGCTCTTGACGGGGGCCGCCAGCGTCACCATCCTGCAACTCCTCACCGACCACGGGGTCAAACCCGATGTGATGGAAAGCGGGGTCGGCGACCTCGATGACACCTTCCTGACCGTGCTGCTCTCCACCATGCTGCACGACATTGGCAACCAGGTACACCGCGCACGCCACGAGTCCTTCAGTGTAACGCTGGCCATTCCCATCCTGGACAGAATTTTAGAAAAGCTCTACCGCGACCCCGAACAGCGCATCGAGCTCAGGGCCTTCATGCTCCACTCCATCTACTGCCACGATTTGGAGCCCGAACCCCTCACCATCGAAGCAGGCATTACCGCAGTGGCCGACGGCACCGACATCACCAAAGGCCGGGGGCGCAAGGCCTTTGCCCTGGGTTCGGTGGACATCCACTCCATCAGCGCCCTGGCAGTGGACGAGGTACAGATTTTGAAGGGCGAACAGGTTCCGGTAGAGATCCGGGTGGTTATGAACAACTCTGCAGGCATTTTCCAGGTCGAAGAGGTTTTGACCAAAAAGGTACTGCGCAGCCCCATCCGCGACTACGTGACGGTGATTGCCAGCACCCACGACACCGAACACGACCAGCGCATCATCCGCCGGGTACGCCTGCACGAGTCGGAACCCCGCTTCACCCTGGACTGAAGCAGTCGAGCTTTTCTCACCCTCAGTAGGCTAGACTGGCAAGGATATGCGGCGTATCGTTCCCTTGTTGGTTTTGCTTTTTCTAGCCGGAGCGGCCTGGTGGGCCTATCCTCTATTGCAACCACTTTTGCGCTTTGGCGCAATACCGCGCAATCTGGAGCAGCCTCTCACGGTGTTGGTGCTGGGGGTGGCCCCCGAGTACAAGTACTACCACCAACGGGCCCCGGAAGACTTTCGCGGCCTCTCCGACGTAAATCTGTTGGTGCGCTTTGACCCCAAAGCCAAACGCGTCGCGGTGCTCTCCATTCCCAGAGACGTCTACGTGCGTATTCCCGGCTATGGCTGGTACATCATCAACCACGCCAATAAATTCGGCGGCCCCGAGCTGGCTAAGCAGGTCGTCACCGACCTCACAGGCGTTGAGATTGACGCTTATGTAGCCGTAAGCGTAGAGGCTATCCGCAATGGCGTGGATGCGCTGGGCGGTATTACGGTTTGTGTGGAAAAGCCCATGCAGTACCGGGATACCGCCGCCAAACTGGACATCAACCTGGAGCCGGGCTGCCAGCACCTGAATGGTGTCCAGGCCGAAGGGTATCTGCGTTTTCGCCACGATGCCCTGGGCGATATTGGTCGCATACAGCGGCAACAGGCTTTCTTTAACGCCCTCAAGCAACAGTTGCTGACGCCAGCCGGCTTGTTGCGCATTCCCCAGGCCATTGCCAGTGTGGAAAAGAACATCCGTACCGACCTCACCCGCGAACAGATGGCCAGTCTGATGGGTTTCGCGGCTCAGCAGCCCCAGCTGGTTTCCCTGTTGACTCCCGGCCAGTTCGGCCAGGGCTGGGAGGTCAACCGGGCCGAACTGGGCAAGCTGGTACAGCGCTACTTTGGCGACACGCCCACAACCTCTCAGGCCACCCTCGAGGACTTACGAGGACAGCAGGCCGTAGTACTCTACACGGCCCCTCAAGAGGCCGCCGCCATCGAGATGCGCCGCAAGCTTCGCGAACTTGGGCTGCGGGTGCTGTTACGCGAAGTGGAGAGTGCCCCCCCACAGAGCGAGGTGCTCTCCAATGGTGCTTCGGAGCTGGCCCAGGTGCTGGGAGAAGCCATCGGGATGCCCTCGAGGGTCTCGGGGGAGGCCGTTTTGTATGCCGATCTGACTGTACGTATTGGTGCCGACTTCACCAGCCCCAATGGTCAAAATCAGTAGGAAAGGGCCAATCCAGCAGGCAAAAAAATAACTGCCCCGGGAGGCACAGGGCAGTTACCAGCGTGACAAAGGCGTCAGGCAAGATGTCTCGAGCGCAAACGGCCCACCTGGTTACGCATGGCGACATAGCCGCTAAACTCGATTGGAGCGGGTAGCAGCCAGTTACGAACCGAGGTACGAATGCTACTCATCGGGTGGGGCCGAACCCGGAAGGGCCGGGCGCTACCAAATTCAGTTATCAATGCATGCTCTCTGCTCATGCCCGTAGAGTAAACCCTGCGTCGTTACAAGCGCGTTACATTTGCACCAAAAAACATTAAGAAACCTTAATGTTTTGATGACCGGGTCTATGGCTCCGGTCAGGCTTGCATGGGTTTGGGGGATTGTTCTTGACCAGGTTCTTCCCAGGCAACTTCGATCAAATCGATTAGTTCTTCAATGGGAACGCTGTAGCGGCGGGCTATTCGGGCCAGCTCATGTCCCAGTCGTTTGAGCTGACCCACATACTGCTCCGACATCTCGCTGGACTCGGCCTCGAGATCTTCTACAATGCCAATCAGCCAGCCCACCAGCTCGCTGGCATCCTCATCGGAGAGCCCATCGGTGAGTGCCTCGTCCTCGAGAAACTGTTCGGTCAGCCGTTCAAGCATATGCGGCCTTCATACTAAGCCGAACTAAAAAGAAATTGAAATTTGCTCAGCGAGCCCGTTCAAGGTTCTGTCTTACGGCGGATTGCTTTATCGCTTGGCGTTTGGCCTCGACTGAGCAGTACGACCTGGTTTGACTGCTTGTTATCAAGGCACAACAGTTCAAGAAATCATTGGACATGTACACGGGTAGACTTTCTCAGTTAGAAGAGTTGGGGGCTGGGGCCGCTTTGGGCTGCGCACGCAAGTAGAGAAGCTCATCTTTGTGGACATAGCCCATCTGTCGCACGAGCCCTTCACGGTAGCGGGCATCGGCAGCTAGCTGAAGCTCGTCGTTTAGTTTTTGGTTGCGCTGCTCGAGCTCCTCCAAGCGAATTTGGGCGGCTGCAATGTCGTGCCGGGTTTGAAAGTGGCGCTGTATTTCTAGACTAAGCAAAACCAACAAATGCAGCGCTCCAAGGGCAAAAACCAAATGTAAGAAGCGATGAATGGGCCTCTCCACAATATAATCAGTATATCACCTTTCACCGTTGCGTGCTGGTGTTATTTGTCATGTGACGGCTGGCTAAATTCCCAGTACCCAACCCGTAATTACCCCCTTTGAGGCAAGGTTGGACAGCCGGCCGCAGACCATCGCCATACTCCCGGATTGAATTCATTACAAAACCGGTCTTCCGGCTCTGAATTATGCGATAGTAATCGCAATAGTGATTTTTTTCTGAAAATGTTTTATAGTAATGAAAGTTGTACAGGGGGTCAATAATGTCAAAGACCAAGGAGCGGGAAAGCTACAGGTCGCGGTTAAAAGCGGTGGGACTGCGCCATACCTTGCCCAGGGAACGGATACTGGCCTACCTCGACCGCAAAAGCACCCACCCTACGCCAGAAGAGCTATACCACGGACTGAAAAAGAAAGGCTACAACATCGGGCTCTCAACGGTCTACCTGAACCTCCAGGTGCTGCGCGACGCGGGTCTTTTGTGGGAGTTCAAGGATCAGAAGGGCAATACCCGCTACGACGGCTTCAACGAGCGGCATCATCATCTTTTCTGCCTCCAGTGCGGCAAGATAGAAGATGTGCTGGTCAATGACCTACCTGAGTTCGATCCCGAGCCCATCAAGAAAGTAATAGAAGCCAAAAATGGCTGGTTTGTGGAAGAAGCCCGCCTCGAGCTACGCGGGGTCTGCCCGGAATGCCAGTAGTGCGCAGATAAACCCGGCGCTATAGTTTCCTTTGAAGCCTCTTTTCCTATCAAGCTCGCATCGGGTCAAGTACAAAACACAGAGCAAAACCTGTCCCAAACCGGTATTGAGGTTTGAACGATCAGGTTTATTGCACACTGCGCAGGCATTGAACCCCCAACTGTGACTGATACCTGTAAAGCCAGCTTTCTGACCCGGATTGGTCGCCCAAGCTCCTGGAGACAAGCTCTGGTTGGTGATACCAGAACCAAGGGGTAGAGCATTATACCGGATTCAAAAAGACAGTTTACAAAACCAAAAACACTAGAGGCTGTCTTTTTGAATCCTAGAGCACACCCCTCCCTTGAGTACCGGCGCTAGCCGGGGGCCGATGGCCCTTCACTGTCGGTCGGCGAAGAAAGCGTCTCCTTTCCAAGGGGCGGTATCGCCCTCCGCTACGCGGATAACTTCCAAGGGGCGGTATCGCCCTCCGCTACGCGGATAACTTCGGTCGGGTTAGTTCGCCACCAAAGGGTGACGAACTAACCGAATCTGGTATTACACCCCCAGCAATTCAACCAGGGTGCGAACCCCAAAGCCTGTACCCCCCGCCGGGCCCAGTGGGTGGCTTTTTTCGCTGTAGGCTGGGCCGGCAATATCCAGGTGCACCAGGGGCTTTTCGGTAAACTCGCCCAGGAACAATGCGGCATTGATGGCCCCGGCGTAGCGGCTGCGCCCGTGGGTGTTTTTCAGGTCGGCGGTATTGGACTTGAGGGCCTCGAGGTACTCCTCTTCCATGGGCAGCGGCCAGACTTTTTCACCCGCTCGCTCGGCGGCCTCTTGCACCTCGCGGCCCCAGCGTGCATCGTTGGAAAACAAGCCCGCCACCTTTTCGCCCAGGGCAATCACGCAAGCACCGGTCAGGGTAGATAGTTCGACGATGGCCTCTGCCCCTTGTCGATCGGCATGGGTGATGGCGTCGGCCAGGGTCAGGCGGCCTTCGGCATCGGTGTTGAGAATTTCGATGGTTTTGCCCGAAAGGCTGGTGAGCACATCGGAGACCCGGTAGGCCGCACCCGAGATCATATTCTCTGCGGCGGCCACATAAGCTCTCACTTCTACCGACGGTTGTAGCCTGGCAATGGCCCGCATTGCTCCTAGTACTGCCGCTGCCCCGGCCATATCGCACTTCATGGTGATCTGGCTCTCGGAGGGCTTGAGGGAGTAGCCGCCGGTGTCAAAGGTCAGTCCTTTACCCACCAGGGCAATCGTGCGCTCTGCTGGGTTTTGCGGCTTATAGGTCAGCTGGATAAACCGGGGTGGATTGGCCGAACCCTGGGCCACCCCGTAAAAAGCCCCCATTCCGGCCTGCTGGATCTGGCGCTCATCCCAAATCTCCACCTCGAGCCCCAGCTCCTGGGCCATTTGGCTGGCACGACTGGCCAGTTCTGCCGGGGTCAGGATGTTGGGGGGCTCGTTAACCAGGTCGCGGGCATAATTAACCGCCTCGGCCACAACTTCCGCCCGGTCCACAGCCGGCCCCGAAGAGCGGGCCAGCCATAGGCGTAGTTTTTCACTCCGCTTACTGCTAGGGCTGCTGGTCTTGTATTTGTTCCAGGCATAGCCGCCCAGCAAAGCCCCTTCGGCCAGGGCATAGCTGGCTTCCTTTTTGCCTAATTTCTCCGAGAGAAAGGTTTCGGTAACGGCTTCCTTGAAGCCCAGTCGGGCAATTTCCTGCACCAGCTTAGCACCGGCCTTGCGGACGGTTTCCAGGCTGACCCCGCGTTTTTTGCCCAGACCAAACAGCAGGGCAAAGCCAGGGCCTTTCTCTTCGGTGCGCCTTGTGCCCAGTGGAACCAGCAAAGTCTCGCCAAAGTCCCCCTTGAAATGGAGTTCGTCCATCAACTTGGTGAGGGCTTTGCGAAATTTGCTATCCAGCCTTTGCCCTTCCTCGCTCAGCTCACCCCCCCATACCCCCACCACTGCCAGCGATACAGGAATCTCGTCTACGAAGCGCCGTGCAGACTTTAGTGAAAGTTCCATAATGTGCGAACTATAACATATCACGGGGGCAAACTGACCAGCAGGTCAGTACTGGGTAGGGCAACTGCAAAGTTGCCTTATGCAACCTCTCGCTTGATGGGAGAGGGGAGTGCGCCTTGTGGTTTTCTGACTTTACGGTTGCCCTGAGAGCTGGATCGCGTGGTCAAAGCAGACACGATTAAGCTGCTTTTATACCGGATTCAAAAAGACAGTTCACAAAACCAAAACACCAGAGGCTGTCTTTTTGAATCCTAGAGCACACCCCTCTCTTGAGTACCGGCGCTAGCCGGGGGCCGATGGCCCTTCACTGTCGGTCGGCGAAGAAAGCGTCTCCCTTCCAAGGGGCGGTATCGCCCTCCGCTACGCGGATAACTTCCAAGGGGCGGTATCGCCCTCCGCTACGCGGATAACTTCGGTCGGGTTAGTTCGTCACCAAACGGTGACGAACTAACCGAATCTGGTATTACAACGGGTTTGAGCGGTATTCACAGACCATCGGCGATTTCTATGGGGTTTGAAGGATCCTTCTCATGCCGCTCTGTCGTGTGGTCACACCAATAGGCTAAGATGAACCGTGATGAAGGTACGGGTCAAAGGTATACATCTTTTTCGCAAACTGGGGTTTTTTCTGAGTCAGGCAGCCTTAGGGGGTAGTGCGGCCCTCGAGGGGGTCATGATGAAAGCTGCCGATGCCTGGGCCCTGGCGGTACGGCTGCCCAACGGCCAGATTCATGTGGAGCGACACGAGGAGGAGGCCCTGACCAAAAAATACCCCTGGGCCCGCCTGCCCCTGATTCGGGGCGTGGTGGCTTTGTGGGATGCCATGAGCATCTCTTACAAGTCGCTCTCGCGCAGCGGCGAGCTTGCGGGCGAGGAAGACGAAAAAATTTCTGGGGCGGCCATGTACGGCACTCTGGCCGTCTCGCTGGTGATTGGCCTGGCGCTCTTTGTCTGGCTGCCGGCCCGGCTGGCGGGTTTGCTGGTGGACGAGGAGCGGTTTCGCTTTTTGTTTTATGTGGTGGCTGGGCTTTTCGAGACCGCCATCCTGATTGGCTACCTGGTTTTTATTGGCCGCATGAAAGACATGCAGCGGTTCTTCATGTACCACGGGGCCGAGCACAAGGCCATCGCTGCCCACGAGAAGGGCCTCGAGCTCACCGTGGAAAATGTGCGGGCCCAGCCCGCCTACCACCCCCGCTGTGGCACCAGTTTTATCGCCTTTACGGCGGTGGTGGGGGTCTTCGTCTATAGCTTCTTCCCTCCCCTCACGGTGGCCTGGTACTGGATTATCCCGCGTTTGCTGATGATTCCGGTGGTGGCGGCAGTCTCGTTTGAGGTGTTGCGCTACTCGGCGGCCCACCAGGACCCCATCTCCCGGCTGTTCCGCTGGATTGGCTTCAAGTTCCAGATGCTCACCGTGCGCGAACCCACCGACGACATGATCGAGGTGGCCATCGAGAGCACCAAGGCTGCCCTGACCGAAAAACCTACGGAAAAGCCGATGGTTGTGGCCTGATTGTTTGTTAGAACGAAGCTCAACCCGGGCTTGCGCTAGCCTGCTTGCCAGGGGTGGGGTGTTGTAACGTTCAAATTAATGTTCAAAGCCGGCTTGTAAAAGTACAATCAGCCCATGCGTATTCTGCACACAGCAGACTGGCACCTGGGTAAGGTGCTTAAGGGACGGGAGCGAACCCCCGAAATTCAACAGGCCCTTCAGGGCTTGCTGGGGTTGGTGCGCTCGGAGCGCATAGACCTGGTACTGGTAGCGGGCGATCTTTTCGACCGTAGCGTGGTGTCCACCGAGGCCGAGGCAGCGGCCTTCGAGTTTTTTATGGGGTTGCGGGAGCTCAAGGTGCCGGCGCTGGTCATCGCCGGTAACCACGACAGCCGCGAACGCCTCGAGGCCCTATCGCCCCTGCTCTCGCTCACCGGAGCTACCGTGTTTGGCAACATGCGCTTTGTCGAGGAGGGGGGGGTGGCCAGGAGCAACGGGGCCAAGGTAGCCCTGCTCCCCTTCCTCTCCGAGCGCCGGCTGGTTAAAGCGCACCACCTTTTGAATGGCGATACCGCGCAGTGGAAAGGCATCTATTCTGAGGGTATGCGCCAGATTATTGCCCACCTCGCGCAAGGCTGTGATGCAGATATCAACCTGTTCATGGCCCACCTGACCGTAGAAGGCGCCAGGCTGGGCGGGGGTGAGTTCACTTTCTATACCACCAACAGCTACGCCCTTCCGGCGGCGCATTTTCCCTTGAACCTGAGCTATGTTGCGCTGGGGCATTTGCACCGCCAGCAACAAGTGAGCGAGGCCCCCGAGACCTGGTATGCCGGGTCGCTCATCCAGCTCGATTTTGGCGAGAGCGAGGACAGCCCCCGCGGCGCCCTGATTGTGGAGGTTGAGCCAGGGCTACGCCCCAGGGTACATGAGGTGAAAGAACACTGGGGCAAGCCGCTCAAAACCTTCCGGGTCAGCCGGGAATCACTCGATCGGCGCTGGAACGAAATTCGGGACTTCCCGGGTTACAGCAAAGTGGTGATTGAAGGCAAGGGCAACCCAGCCCTGCGCGAACGCATGTTCAAAGAGCTACCGGATTTGCTCGAGGTCGAGTTCCACACCGCCGATGTGCAGGAGGCCGGCCCAGCCGTGGTAGCGGTGGAAAACCTGGACTGGGTGGAGGCTTATGCCCAGTACCGTCGGGAGGCCACCGCTAGCGAGGCCAGCCCCGAGTTGCTGGACGCTTTCAGGCAAATCTACGAAGAGGTACACGCCGCCAGCAAACAGTAGCCTGCCCCAGACCTTTCTTCCCCAACTTTTTATGAAACCGCTCAAACTACGCATTGAAGGCTTTGGCGCCTACGCCGAACCACAGGAAATCAGCTTCGATGATGTGGAGCTTTTTGCCATCACCGGCCAGACCGGCGCAGGCAAGAGCACCCTGCTTGATGCCATAACCTATGCCCTCTACAAGGCCACCCCGCGCATCAGCTCGAAGGACTTGAAGGATTTGAAACACCCCCTGGCCGATTCGGCCAAAGTGGAGCTGACCTTCGCCCTGGGCGACCGCACCTGGCGGGTCGTGCGGGTGGTGGGCAAGGAGAACCAGAGCCGCCTGGAATACCTGCAATCCACCGATTGGAAGACCCACCCCGCCTCAGAAAAGGTCAAGGAGCTCGACGCCAAGCTGGCCGAGATTCTAGGCATGGACTACGAGACCTTTACCCGGGCTATCCTGCTGCCGCAGGGCCAGTTCGACCTGTTTCTGCGGGGCGCGCCCAAAGAACGCCGCGAAACCCTGATCAAGCTCTACGGTCTGGAATCGCTCAAGGCCATGCGGGAGCGGGTAACCGCCCGGCTCAAAACCCTGGGCGAGGAACGAGCCCGCCTGCAAGGCGAACTCGATGCGCTGGCGGAGGCCGAGGAAGAGCGGGTTTCGGCGCTACGAGAGGAGATTAAGGGGCTCGAGCTGAGCGAGCGCGACCTGGGTAGCCAGCTTCAGAGCGCCGAACAAACCCTGCATACCCTGGAAGAACGCCAGAAGCAGTTTGCCGAACTCGAGGCCCTGCGCCGCCGACGCGCCGCCTGGCAAAGCGACCAGGCGCGCATGGCCGAAATTGCCGCCAAGGTTGCCCAGGCCGAAAAGGCCGAGCGCATCTGGCCGCAGTTGGAAGCCCTCCAGGCCGCCCAGAACGAACTTCAACAAAAGGAGAACGCCCTAAAGCGCGACCAGTCGGCCTTGGAGGCGCTCGGGGCCGAGCTCGAGCGCTTTCGTGCCCAGTACCGCCCCGAACAGTTAGCGGCGCTCGAGCAAAAGCAGCATCAGATTCCCCTGCTCAAGTCCAAGGAAGCCAGCCTGAAGCGCTATGGCGGCAGCTTACGTCTCTACCACGAACGCCCACTCCCCTTTGAGGAAGAACGCCTGGACGCCCTGCGCGATGCCGAGCGCTTATTTGGTGAGCTAAACAAAGCCCACACCAAAGCAGCGCGGGCCCAAGAGCGCCTGCAAAATGCTACCCAAGAGCTGCAAAAGGAACAGGCTTCCATCGAAGCGCTGCAGGCGGAAATCCAGACCCTCAAAGAAACCGGCCAGAAGGACAAAGCCAGGCTTGAGGAAGCCAAACAGACCCTCGAGCGTGAAAAACTGCACCAGGGGATTGCTCAGTACCATGCCCATCTCCAGGTGGGTGAACCCTGCCCGCTTTGCGGGCACCCGGTAAAGACCCTACCCCCTCCCAAAGCGCAAGCCAACCTACAGGCTCTTCAAGCCCAGGTCGACCAGCTTGAGGCCACGCTTACCGATTTGCGGGCCGAGTTCAAGGCCAAACAAAAGCGCCTCGAGGATCTGCAGCAACGCCTACCCAAACTACAAGAACAGCTCCAAACGCTGCAAAACGAATCCCAAGAAGCCGCCACCGAACTCGCCGACCTGCAGGCCCAGGTGGCCGGTCTGGGTACGCCCGAACAGGTCAAAGAGGAGCGCACGCAGCGCTTGGCAGGGCTGGCCGAAGAAATTCGTGCCATCACGGACAACCGCGAGGTTGCGGTCTATGTGGAGGCGCTTCGGCAAGCCCTCGAGTCCGCTCGCGCCCTGGCCCAGAAGGTGGCCGAAATGGAAAACCGGCAAAGCGAACTGAAGAGTAAGGTCTCGAGCCAAGCCGAAATTGTGCGGGTTCTACAAGCCAACCTGGACAGACAGCAACGGGACGTGCAGGTTCTGCTCAAAGAGGCAGGGTTCGCGGGGCCGGAGGCGGTGCAAAAGGCCCGTCTGAGCCCTGCGGAGGTGGAGGCGCTGCAAAAAAAGCTCAAGGATCACGAGCACGAAGGGGTTGAAATTGATAGGGCGTTGCGCGTACTCGAGCAAGCCCTGAGTGGTCAGGAGCCGGTTACGCCTGCCCAGGTATCGGAACAAAAAAACCGCGTAGCCAGCCTCAAAACCTCGCTGGCCGAGACCAGAGAACGGCTGGGCGGCAAGAAGTCCGACCTGGACCGGCTGCAAAAACAACTTGACCGAAAACGCCAGGCCCAGAAGGAAAAAGCTAAGCTGGACAAACAAACCGATCTCTGGGAACAACTGGCCCAGGATCTCAAGGGCGACCGCTTCCAGGACTTCTTGCTCGAGCGCTACCAGTCCGGCCTGCTGGGCCGGGCCTCCGAACTCATCCAGACCCTCTCGCAAAACCGTTACAGCCTGCGCCTCGAGGAGGGCGAATACAAGGTGCTCGACCGCTGGACAGACTCCCTTCGCCCCGTGCGAACCCTTTCGGGCGGCGAAAGCTTCATGGCCAGCCTCTCGCTGGCCCTTTCCCTCTCGGAGCACCTTTCGCGTGGCCGCATTGGGGCGCTTTTCCTGGATGAAGGCTTCGGCACCTTGGACGCCGAAACGCTGGAACAGGTCGCCGGGATACTGGAAGCCCTGCCCACCCAGGGCCGCCTGGTCGGCATCGTGACCCATGTAGAGGCCCTGGCCGAACGCCTGCCCGCCCGCTTGCAGGTCGAGAAGTCGCCTGCAGGCAGCAAGGTGCGCTGGGTGGATTAACCCCTGAAGGGTCGCGCGGAGTGGGGTCCATGTTTCGGGGTATCCTTTTTCTGGCCTGCCTTGGACCGTGCAGAACCCCGCAAGCGTTCGACTTAGCCGAACCCCGCCCTTCTTATGTCTCGCATCGTTCGCAACACTCTCCTGGTCATGGCCGGTACCCTGTCCAGTCGCCTTCTGGGCCAGGTACGCCAGACCATCCTGACCAACCTGCCCCTGTCCGACACCCTCAAGGACGCCTTCTGGGTGGCGTACCGCATTCCCAACTTGCTGCGCGAGCTGCTGGCCGAAGGGGCCATCCAGAACGCCCTGATTCCGGTACTCACCAGCCTGCCAGCTGAAGAGGCGCGGGTGTTTGCCCGGCGGTTCGGGGCCTTTTTGCTGGGCATTAATTTGGTCATTCTGGGCCTGGGTCTACTCTTTGCCCCCCAAATTGCGGGTGTCCTGCTTTGGCTGGCCGAGCTTTCCCTGGCCCAGGCCAGCCCCTTGCGCGACCCGGTTGTTTTCGAGCAGCTGGTGCTCCTGATAAGGCTGGTGATGCCTTTTTTGCTTTCCATCTCGATGGCTTCGCTTTTTTCTTCGATGCTCCAGTCGGGTGAGCGCTTTGGTATTACCAGCTTTAGCCCCATTGCCTTCAATGTGGGCTCTATCGTGCTTATGCTGCTTTTTCCCGGCAGCGTGGTCGCGCTGGGCCTCTCGGTCACGCTGGGGGGCGCGCTGCAAGCCCTGGTGCAGCTTCCCGCCCTAAGGGGGTATGGGCTCGAGTTCAAATGGCATCCGGCCTTCCGCTTAGCCCTCACCCGCATCGGGCCTTTTGCCTTCACCACCTCCGTACGGCAGTTTCTGAACCTGGTCTTGCTTGGCATTCTGGCCGCCTACCCCTCGGCGGCGGTCACGGGCTTCCAGAACGGCGAACTCATCTTTACCACTGCGCTGGGCTTGCTGGCCGTCTCGCCCGCCATGGCCGCCTTTCCCCGGCTCTCTGCACTGGCGGGCGGCGGCGACCTAACGGCAGCCCGCGAGTTGCTCCGTCGCATGATGGCCCGGCTGGCGGTACCCCTGGCCTTCGCAGCCGCCATGATGGTCGCGCTGGCCCCCTGGGTGGTGGGGACGCTTTATGCCATCACCACAAACTTCTCCGACGCCAACCGGGCCTTTACCACCCAGACCGTAATGGCACTGGGCCTGGCCTTGCTGCCCTGGGGCTTGAATCAACTGCTGCTTCGCGGCTTTTACGCGGTGGGGCAGGTGGGCCAGGCGGTCAGCGTGACGGTAATGGTGGCGCTGCTGAACACCTTTGGCTACTGGCTGTTGCGCGAACAGGGGCTGTTTGTGCTGAACCTGGCCACGGCAGTTGCTGGCTGGCTGGGCCTGGCGATTTACACCCGGCGCTTGCAGGCTTTTCAAATGGTAACCCCTGCCGAGGTAGGGCGGGTGGTGGGAAAAACCGTACTGGCTGCCACCCCCGCAGGCTGGGTATCCTACATAGTAGCGATGCAGTTTGGAATTCCGACCTTTTTTTTGCATAACCTCCTACCGCTGGCCCTGGGGGGTTTGGCGGGTTTGGTCGTATTTATTGGGCTGGCCTATGCGCTCCGGCTTCCGCTGAAGCTACGGTGAGCCCAAAGTTGCCATGACGCGATATGCCAAAAAGACATGGCCCATGCTTTCGGCCTTCGGCTTTGGGTTTTGGGCTAGCTTGCCGTGGTTTTCGTTTTCTTTTGTTCGCTATTTTGTGGCTTCAGCTCACGCAACAGGGCCAGGCGCAGGCGGGCAATTTCCGACTCGAGGCGGTTTTGCTGGATATCCAGCTCGTCACGCAGGCGAATGATCTCCTCTACCCCGGCCAGGTTAACGCCCAATTCTTGCGTAAGGCGGCGAATTTCCTTTAGTTTTTCCACATCCCGCTCAGAGTAGAGGCGGGTCTTGCCGGAGGTACGGCTGGGCGCAACCAGACCCTCCCGCTCATACAGGCGCAGGGTCTGGGGGTGCATGCCCACAAGCTCGGCGGCCACCGAAATGATATAGACCGGCCGCTCCTTCTCGTTGATTTTTTTCTTGCCCTCGCCGGGGGCAGGCAGGGCTGGGGGGGTCTTTAAGGCTTCGAGCTTCTCGCCGAGTTCTACCTTGAGGCGCTCGGCTTCCTCCCGAAAGCGCTGCTCGAGCGTCCATAGCTCTTCGCGCAGTTTCATGATCTCTTCCACCCCCGCCAGGTTGACCCCGAGTTCCTGGGTCAGTCGGCGGATTTCCCGGAGTTTCTCGACATCCCGTTCGGAGTACAAACGGGTCTTGCCCCCCGAACGCTTGGGCTGAATGAGGCCTTTACGCTCGTACAGCCGCAGGGTCTGGGGGTGCATATCCACCAGTTCGGCAGCAACCGAAATGATGTACACCGGGCGGTCTTTTTTGTCCATATATATAAGGGGCTAAGAGCCCTTGACATGTACAGTATACGAAAATCTACAAGGTTTAGCGCATAGGCCAACCGGCCAGCTCCAGATAGCTTGCTGACCGAAGCTGGGGGCGGTCGCTTTGTGTGAAGCCGGAAACAGCCTTAGGTGATAGACGTTTGCGGCTAAAAGGTTTGCGCTATGGGTTGCTCACCGCGGGTTTGTAAGGCAAGTACCGGGGCTGCCAGAAGCGCTCGGCCACATAGGCTTGAATGGCCTCCATACCCAGCCCCTTCAGGCGTTCTTCACGGGCCAGGCCCTCCTTCATAGCCTGGCGAATCACCCTCGAGGCCACAAACTGGCTCACCTCACGCAGTTCCGAGGTGGGGGGATAGATGCGCTCAGGGTGATGCTTGCTGGTGTAGTCGTAAAGGGTGTAGGCGGCTTCTAGCACCATAGCATCGGAGACTTCCCGGGCCTTGGAAAGCACCGTACCAAAACCCAACCCCGGAAATACAAAGGCATTGTTGCCCTGCCCAATGGGATAGACCTGTCCATCCAGTTCCACCGGTTCAAAGGGGCTCCCGGCTGCCACCAGGGCCTTGCCGTTCGTCCAGCGAAGGATGTCTTCCGGAATGGCCTCCGACGAGCTGGTGGGGTTGGACAACGGGAAGATGATGGGGCGGTCGGTGTGCGCCCGCACCGCCTGCACGATAGGCTCGGAAAACGAACCCGGCTGACCCGAAAGACCCAGAAGAACGGTGATTTGGGCATTGAGTATGGTCTCGTACAGGTTGGGTGCATCGCCCTCGACCCGCCAGTTCTGAATGAGGGCGGGGTCTTTGGCGAACTTTTGTTTGTAGGCTTCCATACTGCGGTTGCTCAGCAGCAAACCTTTGGAGTCCAGGACAAATATGCGGTCCAGGGCTTGTGCCTCGCTCAAGCCTTCGCGCATCAGACCGTCGAGCATGGCCTGGGCCACACCCACCCCTCCTGCTCCCGCCCCATACACCAGAATGCGCTGGTCGGAAAGTTGTTCGCCCTTGATGCGGCAAGCCGACAAGACCCCGGCCAGGGTAACCGCCCCGGTGCCCTGGATGTCGTCGTTGAAGGAGGGAAGCACCTTGCGGTAGCGCTCGAGTACAGCAAAAGCCGTATCCTTGCCAAAGTCTTCCCACTGCATGACCGCATTGGGGTAACGCCTACAGAAGGCTTCCACAAAGCGATCCATAAAGGCATAGTACTCTTCGCCCGAAAGCCTGCGGTGGCGCACCCCCAGGTACAGGGGGTCGTTGATTAGGTCGGCGCGGTTAGTGCCTACATCGAGTTCGATGGGAAGGGCCTTGTCGGGGCCCAGCCCACCGGCGGCCGTATAGATGGCCAGCTTGCCGATAGAGATGGCCATACCCCCAAAGCCCTGGTCGCCGATGCCCAAAATGGCCGAGGAATCGGTCGCTACAGCCAGGCGCACATCGTTGAGGGGCACGTTGGCGAGGGCCTGGTCAATATCGTGGATGTTGTCGGTGGAAGCAGCAAAACCGCGGGGGTACCGATAGATGTGGGAAAACTGCTTGACCGCCTCTCCGACCGTGGGGGTGTAGAGAATGGGAAGCATCTCACTCATGTGGTCGGCAAAAAGGGCAAAAAACAGCACCTCATTGCGATCTTGTAGGTTGCGCAGGAAGATGTGCTTTTCCAGATCGTTTTCAATCAGGCGATAGCGGCGGTAGTTACGCTCTTTTTGCTCCTCGAGGCTGGTCACATGCGGCGGCAACAGCCCCTCGAGTTTGAGGGCTTTGCGCTCCTCGTGGGTAAAAGCAGTTCCTTTGTTCAGAAGGGGCAGCCCCAACAGCAGTGAACCTTCAATGAAAGGCTCCAGGTAACGCTTGCCCCGCTCGTCGCGCTTTACGTCGTAATAGCGGCTTACTGTCATAGGGGCAATGTTACGCCCAGAGGGTATTTTAGGTCTAGAGCAAATGCTCGCAAGCGGTCTTGCACCATGCGGCTTCCTGCTCATACACCCAGACGGCGAGCCTTTTAGAAATTGCCGCCCCTCGATGGAACTACCCACAGCGCATTGGTGTAACTACCCCCGACCTTTGTCCTTCGACATTCGGCTTTCAGCGCGTTATTATCGTGAACGGTAGAAATGGGCAGAAGCCCAACGAAAGGAGTTTCTAGGATGAAATCCCCTGTGCGTGTGGCGGTGACCGGTGCTGCCGGTCAGATTGGCTATAGTTTGCTGTTCCGTATTGCTTCCGGTGAAATGCTGGGCAAAGACCAGCCGGTTATCTTGCAACTTCTAGAAATTACCCCAGCCCTCAAAGCCCTCAATGGGGTGATTATGGAGTTGGAAGATTGCGCCTTCCCCACCCTGGCTGGGGTCGTACCCACCGACGACCCCAACGTGGCCTTTGGGGATGCCGACTATGCCCTGCTGGTCGGGGCCATGCCGCGCAAGCAGGGTATGGAGCGGGCCGACTTGCTCCAGGCCAATGGGGCCATCTTCACCGCCCAGGGCCGCGCCCTCTCCGACAACGCCCGCAAGCATGTCAAGGTGCTGGTAGTAGGCAACCCCGCCAACACCAACGCCCTGATTACCTACAAAAACGCTCCCAACCTCTCCCCCCGCCAGATTCACGCCATGACCCGCCTCGACCACAACCGGGCCATCTCCCAACTGGCGGCCCGACTCAAGGTGCCGGTCAGCGAAATCAAAAAAATGACCATCTGGGGCAACCACTCGGTCACGCAGTACCCCGACCTGTACCACTGCGAAGTAGGGGGCAAAAGCGCCTATGAGCTGGTGGGCGATCACGACTGGTACGCCAATGTCTACATTCCCAAGGTAGCCAAGCGTGGGGCGGAGATTATCGAAGCCCGTGGCGCTTCCTCGGCGGCGTCGGCAGCCAGTGCGGCCATTGATCACATGCGCGACTGGGCCCTGGGTACCCCGCAAGGCGACTGGGTGAGCATGGCCATCCCCTCCGACGGCTCGTATGGTATCCCCGAGGGGCTGGTGTACAGCTACCCCTGCGTCTGCAGGAACGGTGACTTTGAGATTGTTCAAGGGCTGGACATCAACGAATTTAGCCGCAGCAAGATGGACGCCACCGCCAGGGAACTGGCCGAAGAGCGGGATGCGGTGTTACAGCTCGGGCTGATTAAATAGGGCTTTAGAGCGCTCTTCACATAGAATGAGCCTCCCGAGAATCAAGAATCTTCTGCCCCAGACAAAACAGTTGCCGCCCGGAAACTCGAAACCCAAGCGTGGGCCGGGCCCGGCCCACGCTTGGGTGCGTAACATGCGTCTGGGCGCAGACGCATTCTCGTTTTCGCGGGCGGCAACATCTGTGAAGGGCGCGATAATACCGGATTCAAAAAGACAGTTTACAAAACCAAAAACACCAGAGGCTGTCTTTTTGAATCCTAGAGCACACCCCTCCCTTGAGTACCGGCGCTAGCCGGGGGCCGATGGCCCTTCACTGTCGGT
>NZ_QWKY01000150.1 GCF_003574035.1 Meiothermus hypogaeus
GGCCCGCACCCCGACCCCCCAAGACCAAGCCCAACCCCAAGGTATCGCTCGGGAACAGTGTCACTGGCCTCGAGGCCCTCTACGACATCCAGGAAAAGGTAGGCATCGGAGGCATGGCCACGGTCTACAAGGGCCGCAGCAAAAAAGATGGCCGTCTGATTGCCCTCAAAATTCCCCAGGAAAAATACATTGGTGACCCCCGGTTTGTACGACGCTTCCACCGCGAGGCCGAACTGCTGGCCCACCTCGACCATCCGGGCATCGTCAAGGTGTATGACCACGGCAACCAGGGCGATACCCACTACATCGCCATGGAATTTCTCGATGGTGAGGGGCTGGATCGCTTGATCGAAAACAAGCGCCTGGGGATCAGGAGCATCGTGGAAGTGATGAGCCGGGTAGCCGAGGCCCTCCAGCACATTCACGCGCAGGGCATCATTCACCGCGACATCAAGCCCGGCAACATCATGGTGCTCAAGAATGCCGTGCGTGACGATGGCAGCGTGGATCCTCGAGGGGTGCGCCTGATGGACTTCGGGATTGCCGCCGGTAAGGTGCTGACCCGCCTGACCATCACCGGGGCCCGCATCGGTACCCCGGTCTACATGAGCCCCGAACAGGCCAAGGGCCAGCGCATCGATCACAAGTCCGACATTTACAGCTTTGGGGTGGTGTTCTACGAAGCCCTGTGCGGTCAACCCCCATTCCAGGGGGCCTACGAGGCGGTCATCCACCAACAGATTACCCAGATGCCCACCCCGCCCAAGCAGGTTAACCCGGATATTCCGCAGGTGCTCTCCGATCTGGTCTACCGCATGCTGGAGAAAGACCCGGAAAAACGCCCTGGTCTGGAAGCGGTGCTGGAAGTGTTGCGCGGTAAGTGGCAGGAAGACCCGGGTCTTACCGCCCCCATCTACCTGGCCTTGGCCGTGGAGACCAAGAAGGGCACCCTGCGCCTGATGGACCTGAATGGCACCCTGATGCGGATGTGGAGTGGGGTGGGCAGTGGGCGGGGCATGTTCCCCTCGCCCCCGCTCTCTATTTCGGTGGATAAGGACGGAGGCTTCTGGATTAGCCTGTTCGAGTATGGCGGTGGTGCGGTACGGTTGGTACATCGCTTCGATGTGGAGGGTGAGATCACCCACTCGATTGCGCCCTATGGGATGAAGCTGGGTGAACTGCTTTATCCCATCTCGCTGGCAGCGGTGCCCGATGGCCTGCTGGTGCTGGATGGTGAGGCCTGTACCATTACCCGCTTCGACCAGGAAGGTAACCCCGTGGCCCGCTTTGGGGGTTCTGGGCAGGGCCGGGGCACCTTCGAGTCGCCCCGGGCCATGCTGGCCAGCCGCAACTACATTTTTGTCCTCGACTACGGCAATCGCCAGGTACAGCGCCTGGATCATAGCGGACAGTACATTTCGCGCTACGCCTTCCGCAAAAGCCGGGAGTCGCAAGAACTGCGGCTGCTGGGCGGCCTGGGCCTGACCCCCGACGACCAGCTTTTGATTTACGACGCGGACAGCCAGAAAATTCGCAAACTCTCGCTCGAGGGCGAAGTCTTGCTCTCGCTGCCGCTGCCGGTGGCCGATGGCGAAGACCCCACCAGCCAGGTGGAGATGGTGGTACTGGACGATACCATCTACGCCATCCGCCGGGGCGGCACCAGGATTCACCGGGTCAAATTGAGCGGTCAGTCTCTCTCGAGCCTGGAAGTCTATGCCCCTTTACGGGGTATCGCCTTCTGGCACAATATCCAGAAAGCCAAGGCCAAAGCGCCCATAGACCTCTCGGCCCAGGCCTTTGATTGAGAAATCTGCAAGCGGCTAATTTTGCCCTGCCCCACACCCGGGGTTTGCTAAAAACGCCATACTGGGCACATGAAGTTGAAGACCGGTGATCCAGCTCCACTGATCCAGGTGCAGGATGCTTTTGGCAAAACCATAGACCTGGCCGAACTGGTGCAGCAGGGGCGCTACATCGTGCTTTGGTTCTACCCCAAAGCCAGCTCACCGGGCTGCACGGCCCAGGGGAAACAGTACGCCGAACTGTACGAAACCTTCAGGCAGCTTGGTGCCGAGGTGTTTGGTGTAAGTGCCGACCCGGCTTCGGCCCAGTGCAGCTTTATTGACCAGCTGGCTCTCAAAGGCGGCATGATTCCCGACCGGTCTGGCGCTTTGGGGCGTGCGTTTGGGGTGGGGGGTTGGCTGGGTTTTGGCCTGCTGCTGGGCATGTACAACCGCGACACCATCCTGATTAACCCCCAGGGCCGGATCGAAAAAATCTGGCGCAACGTGAATCCATTTCGGGATGCCCGGGATGTGCTGGAATATTTGAAAACAAAAGTGGAGGCCAGCCCAACCCAACCCGAACCTATGCCAACTTGAAGCCTGGCCCACAGCAACCCCTGGCCTGGTGCGGGCACACTTTAGAATCTACAAACCACCTTACCCAAATCAGGCACTGCAGTTATGTTTAGAGCATGAACCGCCGTGCTTACCCATCGGACGTCCGTGATGAGGAATGGGCTCTGGTGCTGCCCTATTTGACCCTCGC
>NZ_QWKY01000151.1 GCF_003574035.1 Meiothermus hypogaeus
CCTTGTCGATCTGATCGTAGGCCTGTACCTCCACGTTGGGGTTGGCCGCCGCCGCCACGAAGGTAATCGCCGCCGTCAGGGTGGTCTTTCCGTGGTCTACGTGTCCGATGGTCCCCACGTTTACGTGGGGTTTGGTGCGCTCAAATACGCCTTTCGCCATTTGTGTTGCCTCCTTTGGCTTCCGCTAAGGTTTTCCTTTTCAGGAACACACCGCCCGCAGCGGTGGACGGGCGGTGTGGGTTTGGAGCTCGGGATCGGGCTTGAACCGACGACCTCACCCTTACCAAGGGTGTGCTCTACCAGCTGAGCTACCCGAGCACCTGAGGTGTTCGCGCACATAGCGCTTCTGGAGCGGGAAACGAGACTCGAACTCGCGACCCTCTGCTTGGGAAGCAGATGCTCTACCAACTGAGCTATTCCCGCATTGGACGCGCCTTTAAGGCGCTTTGGTGGGCAGGGGCGGATTCGAACCGCCGTACTCCGAAGAGAACAGATTTACAGTCTGTCGCCTTTAACCACTCGGCCACCTACCCTTGTGGAGCCACCCATCGGAATTGAACCGACAACCTTCCGATTACAAGTCGGGTGCTCTACCAGTTGAGCTAGGGTGGCCCGGCTTGCTGTTCTTCCGATGGTTGCTTTGGACAGAGGGGTTGAACCTCGTCCAAGTCGTAAGGTTACACCACGCGCGAGGGGCTGTCAAGCCAAACAAAGGCCGTAAACAAGCCAAAGCCTGACACCTTGGGATCCGCGTTCCAGCATCTGAAGGTCTGGTACAGTACGGACATGCAAATTACTCCTTTTGGGGCGGCCCAGACCGTGACCGGTAGCTGTCATCTGGTCGAACACCGGGATTTCAGATTGTTGCTCGATTGTGGGGCCTACCAGGGGGCGGACGAAGAGCGCAACGAGGAGCCTTTTGGTTTTGACCCCCAGCACATTGATGCAGTGCTAATTTCCCACGCTCACAACGACCATATTGGACGCTTGCCCTTGCTGCTGCGTCGGGGCTACAGGGGCCGGGTGTATGTGACCGAGCCCACCCGGCTGATTCTGCCGGTAATATTGCAAGATTCGCTCAAGCTGATGCAAGAAGAGCGCGAGCGCCAGCGGCGCAAGGGCCGCGAGGCACCGCCTTTGCCCTGGGACGAAAACGACCTGGCCGAGCTGTATGGCCGCCTGGAAGAGGTCACCTATTACCAGACTCAGAGCCTGGGGCCTTTCCGTTACCGTTTGCGCGATGCAGGCCACCTGCCGGGTAGTGCCTTCATTCAGCTAGAAGCCGATGACAAGACCCTGATTTTCAGCGGCGACCTGGGACACCGGCGCAAGGATGTGCTGACCGACCCCGATTACCCCGCCCAGGTAGACCTGATGGTCTGCGAAGGAACTTATGGCGACCGCTCCCACCGCCCCTTTGCTGCCACCCTGGAAGAGTTCGCCGACATTCTGAACGGGGTGCTGAGCCAGGAGGGCAAGGTGTTCATTCCGTCGTTTGCCCTCGAGCGCACCCAGGAGATTCTGTTTTATATCCGCGAGCTCGAGCAGCGGGAGGCCATTCCTGTGGTTCCGGTGTTTGTGGACTCGCCCATGGCCTCCAAAATAAGCGAGATTTACCCCAAAGTGCGGGACTTCTTTAGCACTGAAGTGCAGCACATCTATTCGCACGGGCTTGATCCCTTTCGTCCCAAGCGCCTTGACTACACCCAAAGCGTGGAAGAGTCCAAAGCTCTCAACTTGATGAAAGGGCCCCTGATCATAATTGCCGGCAACGGGATGCTTTCCGGCGGTCGCATCCTGCACCACCTGCGCCACGGCCTGCCCGAGGCGAACAATGCGGTCATCATCACCGGCTACCAGCCCAGGGGGGGCCTGGGCGAGCTGCTTATCCATGGCGCCGAGACGGTGCGGATGTTCGGCGAAACCGTTAGGGTACGGGCCAAAACCCATACCCTGGGGGGTTTTTCGGGCCATGCGGGCCGCGATGAACTGCTGGACTGGCTGGACAGTGAGAAGCGGGTGGCGCTCGTACATGGCGAGGTGGACAAACTGCAAAGCCTGGGTCAGGCTCTGCGTGAGCGTGGCAAAGGGGCTTTTTTGGCCGAATGGGGCAAACCCATAGAAGTTTAGAGGGGTTGTGGAATCCAGTGCACAGCCTTTTCAAGGCCATTTTGCGCTGCTGAGGGCGCACAAACTTGACGTGAACGGGTCGGGTGGGTATATGGATAAGTAAAGCAATAGCAAGGTTGCTGACTATAGAACTGCAGGTATTGAAGTTATCAGGGGTGATACCAGATTCGGTTAGTTCTCACCAAAGGGTGACGAACTAACCCGACCGAAGTTATCCGCGTAGCGGAGGGCGATACCGCCCCTTGGAAGTTATCCGCGTAGCGGAGGGCGATACCGCCCCTTGGAAGTTATCCGCGTAGCGGAGGGCGATACCG
>NZ_QWKY01000152.1 GCF_003574035.1 Meiothermus hypogaeus
CCGGAGCGAGCGCTAAGGCCCTGGTCCGTTCGCGGTTCTTCTCCTACAGCCCCGTCACACCTTTCCACGCCGTCCGACACGGCGCTTTCCCTACTGCAGCCTAGTTGCCTAAATCCAGGACACACCCCTCATCAAGCTGTACGGTTAGGGGTGCAGTACTCGAGTGATTGCCGCGGATCCTACAGTGACAAACATTCCTTGGAAGCACTCAGGCGCGTACAATGACTTCAGGAGGCATCCAATGAAAAGGCTTGCGTGGGGGTTGGTGTTGTTGCCTTTGGCCTGGGCCCAGGTGGGAAGCTGGTTTACGCTAGCACCCTTGCTCGAGCCTCGGCAGGAAATTGCAGCGGTGGAGCTGGGGGGAAAGATCTATGTGGTGGGTGGCTTTGCCCGTGACCGTAGCACCCTCAACAGCGCTGAGGTCTACGACCCTGCCAGCAACCAGTGGAGCCGCCTGCCTGCCATGCCGATTGGGGTGAACCATCCGGCGGCAGCGGTCCTGGCTGGGAAGCTGTATGTGTTGGGGGGCTACCGTCAGGGACTCAGCCAGCCTACCGATGCCGTGCAAATATTTGATCCTGCCAGGGGGCAGTGGCAACTGGGAACCCCCATGCCTTCGCCTAGAGGGGCCCTGGCTGCGGCCGCGGTAGAAGGGAAGCTATACGCCATTGGCGGCGCCAGGGGAGCCTTGCTGGATGAGGTCAGTGTCTACGATTCCACCAACAACCGCTGGCAGATACTAACGCCTTTGCCTACTCCTCGAGAACACCTGGCCGTTGGGGTGGTGGGCAACAAGATTTATGTGGTGGGTGGCCGCAACGAGCGCACCTTTACCCTGCGGGAGGTAGAGGCCTACACCCCCTCAACCAACCGCTGGGAAACCCTTGTCCCCATGCCCACAGGACGCTCGGGACACGCAGTAGCAGTGCTGGGGAATTGCTTGTATGCCTTTGGCGGCGAGGTGGACTTTGCGGCCCCGCGCGGGGTGTTCTCCCAGGTGGAGGTCTATTCGCCTGCCCGCAATAGCTGGTCGGCGTTGCCTTCCATGCCCAACCCACGGCATGGCCAGGCCGCCGTTACCTTGGGCAGCAGAATTTACATGATCGCTGGCGCAAACTTGGCGGGCTTTGGGGCGGTGAATTTGCTGGAAGTTTATGGCCCCCCGCCTTGTGAGTAAGCGTCTGGAATTGCTCGGGGAAGTTATTAGAGCGGCCTCCCACGAACATCCTAGTGCTTGCACCAAACAGCTTTTTTTGCTCTGCTGGATATATTGGCCTTGCAAATACAGGCTTTTATCGTTTTTCCCTTTCTCTCTACCCCCGTGGTAGGGGGTGGCGTCACCGGCAGTTAGCCTGGTGCTCGTTTTGCCCAGTAGGCCACTTCTGATGGCAACCCGGTGTTGCCGGGTGAGGGGGCTGCAACTCATGCTTCCAAGCAAATGAGAAACTGTTGTAAAAGTCCCTTCCTCCAGCTTATGCGGCCCTGGCCAGCCGCTTCACCAGCAAGCATATCATGCCTAAATACATCCAGGCTTCCGTTACCTCAGGATGGTACTCGTAATCTTTTCCCAGCCGTCGGTTCCGCCCCATCCAGGCAAAGGTCCGCTCCACCACCCACCGCTTGGGCAGGGGCTTGAACCCACCCTCCCGCGGAATCTCCGGCACCTCCTCCCCCTCCCGCACCCAGACCCCCCGCACCCCCGCGTAGGGACGGGCCACCACCTCCAACTCCAGTCCCAGGGAGGAAGCCAGCCCCTTGAGGCCCCGGTAGCCCCAGTCCACAAAGAGCTTGCGCACCCGGGGCCACAAGGAGAGGTCCATCCCCAAAAGCAAGGCCTGCCCACCCCACCGGTCGTGCTCGTTGGCCGGGTGCACATACACCTTCAGCAATCGGCCCCCTGTGTCCGTCAGGATCTGGCGTTTCCTCCCCTTGACCTTCTTCGCCCCGTCGTGTCCCCGGGGCCCCCCTTTTCACTCGTCTTCACCGACTGGCTATCCATCACCAGGGCGCTTGGAGAGGCGTATCGCCCCTCCCGCTCCCGATCCCATCGGGCCAGAACCTGAGCTACCTTCTCCCAAACCCCTTCCTTCTGCCACTTGCGGAAGTAGTGGTAGACCGTAGACCAGTGGGGCAGGTCATGGGGCATGGCCCGCCACTGGATGCCGTTTTTCAGGACGTAGAGTATGGCGTTGACGATCTCCCTTCTAGGCACTTTTGCAGGGCGGCCTCCCGGCTTGGGGGCGGGGATGAGGGGTTCCAGGAGAGGGTGTGTCCTGGATTTAGGCAACTAGGCTGCAGTAGGGAAAGCGCCGTGTCGGACGGCGTGGAAAGGTGTGACGGGGCTGTAGGAGAAGAACCGCGAACGGACCAGGGCCTTAGCGCTCGCTCCGG
>NZ_QWKY01000153.1 GCF_003574035.1 Meiothermus hypogaeus
CGGGGGCCGATGGCCCTTCACTGTCGGTCGGCGAAGAAAGCGTCTCCCTTCCAAGGGGCGGTATCGCCCTCCGCTACGCGGATAACTTCCAAGGGGCGGTATCGCCCTCCGCTACGCGGATAACTTCGGCCCTGTTGATTCGTTACCGAACGGTAACGAATCAACCGAATCTGGTATGAAACATCCAGAAGTCTCGAGCTTGAAGTGGCCTGAAGTGGGGTGCCAGAGATGCCCGTTCGATTAACTCCAATGCTGCTTGGGTAAACTCCCGGACGGCATGACGGGAGGGTATATTGGGCTCTTGCATATACCTCGAGTAGGCTATAGGTGTGCGGATAGGGGTTCTGGGCGGTGGACAACTGGGAAGAATGCTGGCCCTGGCAGGGTATCCCCTGGGGCTTCGCTTTCGTTTTTTGGATCGGGTGGCGGAGGCTCCGGCGGGCCAGCTGGCCGAGCTGCTGCAGGGCGATTATGCCGACGAAGCGGTGTTGGGCCGTTTTGCCGAGGGCCTCGAGCTCATCACCTATGAGTTCGAGAACGTACCGGTAGGGGCGGCGAAATGGCTGGCCGAACGCCGGCCCGTTTACCCGCCGCCGGTAGCCCTCGAGGTAGCGCAGGATCGGCTGGCCGAAAAGACCTTTTTTCAGGGGCTGGGTATCCCTACCCCCTTGTTTTATCCGGTGCTGACCCAAAACGACCTGCTGGATGGCCTCGAGCGCACCGGTTTTCCGGCCATACTCAAAACCCGTCGGCTGGGCTACGATGGCAAGGGACAGAAGCTGCTGCATTCGTCGAACGATCTCGAGACCGCCTGGCTACAACTCGGGGGACAGCCCCTCATTCTGGAAGCTTTTGTGCCCTTCGAGCGCGAGTTGTCCATCCTGGCGGTGCGTAGCCGAAGCGGTCAGGTGGCTTTTTATCCCCTGGTGGAAAACCACCACGCGGGCGGCATCCTGCGCAAAAGCCTGGCCCCTGCCCCGGCCACCCCGGCCCGCCTACAGCACGAAGCCGAGCACCTTGCCCTGCGGGTGATGGAAAAACTCGACTACGTGGGGGTTCTGGCCATCGAGCTATTTGAGGTGGAGGGAACCCTCTGGGCCAACGAGATGGCCCCCCGGGTGCACAATTCGGGCCACTGGACGATTGAAGGAGCCGAGACCAGCCAGTTCGAAAACCACCTGCGGGCCGTACTGGGCCTGCCCCTGGGTTCTACGGCGGCCCGGGGCCACTCGGCCATGCTCAACCTGATTGGCCAGAGGCCCAACACCGCCCTAGTGCTGGAAATTCCCGGCGCCCACCTACACTGGTACGGAAAGGCGGTGCGTCCAGGGCGCAAAGTGGGGCACATCACCTTGCGGACCGCTGCGCCGGATGCCCTCGAGGTCGGCCTGAAGCAGCTAGAAGCAGTTCTGGCCGAAACCCCGGCGGCTGCGCCACTCACAGATTGAAATACTTAGCGGCGGGGTGGTGCACCACAATGGCGCTGGTGGACTGCTCGGGATGAAGCTGGTACTCCTCGCTTAGCTCGACTCCAATTTCCTGCCACTGGAGCAGGTCTTGCAAGTAGCGCTGGTCTTCCAAACGGGGGCAGGCCGGGTAGCCAAAGCTGTAGCGGCTGCCCTGATAGCCCTGCCGGAAAAGCTCTTGCAGGTTTGTGGCGTCGTCTTGGGCAATGTCCAGCTGCTGGCGGATGCGCTTGTGCCAGTATTCGGCCAGGGCCTCGGCCATCTCTACCGAGAAGCCGTGCAGGTAAAGGTAATCCTGGTAGGCATCGGATTGAAACAAGGCCTGGGCTACCTCCGAGACCTTGCGGCCCATGGTGACTACCTGGGCGGCCAGCACGTCGCGGGCGCCGTTTTCCCAGGCCGCCTGTGGAAACCAGGTTTGCTCCTGACCAGTGGGATCGGCGTAGCGCGGGCGGAAAAAGTCGGCGATGCACAGGTGGCGGGAGCCCGCGCCCATCTGGCGGGGGAAGTTGAAACGGAAGCGCTCGGCCCCAGAGGCCGGGTCGAAAACGATCAGGTCGTTTTTGTCCGAGGCCACCGGCCAGTAGCCATAGACCACAGCGGGCTCGAGCCAGCCTTCACCCATGGCCTGGAGCACCATGTCCTCGAACATCGGCTCGGCCAGGCGCTCCAGATAGGCCTCGTATTCAGGCTGACTCATCTCGCCCTTGCGAAAGCCCCACTGCCCCCGGAAGAGCGCGTTCTTGTTGACGTAGCGGGAGATGACCCCGATCTCGAGCTCGCTGCTATCCACCACCCGCCGGCCCCAGAAGGGGGGCCGGCGGGTGGTGGATAGCAGCGAGCTCGAGATCGGGGTCATCTC
>NZ_QWKY01000154.1 GCF_003574035.1 Meiothermus hypogaeus
GAAAGGGGTTGGGGGATTGGGGGTGAAGGTAGGCCCCTGCCAGCAAGGCCCCTTCGTGGACTAGGGCCATCAGGGTTCCGCTGCGAAGGATGTCGCTGGGGTCGTTCCAGATGGCTTGCTCGAGCCGGGGAATTTCGGCTATCTCCTCGGGTTCGTGCAGTTCGCGAATCACCAGGTTCATAACAGGCTACTGGCTGCTTTTGCTGATGTAAGCCGATTTCTCGGTCAGTTTCTGGATGAAGTCGCGCTTTGGTGTCACACCCAGTCCCGGCCCCTGGGGTACGGGCATCAGGCCATTTTTGGCCTCGAGGGCCTCTTCGATGATGTCCTCCTGCCAGTAGCGGCTGGCGCTGCTGGTATCGCCGGGTTTGATGAACATGGGCAGGGTGGCCACGTGAATGTTGGCGGCCCGGCCGATGCCGGCTTCCAGCATCCCGCCCATCCAGACCGGGAGGCCGTAGCTCTGGGTAATGTCGTGGACTTTGCGGCTGGCCAGGATGCCGCCTACCCGCCCGGGTTTCAGGTTGATGACCCGTCCGGCCCCAATCTCTAAGGCCTTGCGGGTGTCCTCCGGCGAGGTGATGGACTCGTCCAGGCAGATAGAAGTGGAAATGGCCGCCTGCAGCTTGGCGTGGTCCAGGATGTCGTCGAAGGCCAGGGGCTGCTCGATGTAGTCGAGGCCGGCAGCGTCCAGGGCCTTGAAGGTGGAGATGTGGTTGAGGCTGTAGGCCGAGTTGGCGTCCACGGTCAGGTTGGCCTCGGGGTAGGCTTCGCGCACCGCCAGGGCCAGCTTTACGTCCCAGCCCGGCTTGATCTTCAGCTTGATGCGCTTGTAGCCATCGGCCAGCCCTTTGCCTACCTTCTCGAGGGTGGCCTCGAGGCTCGGCTCGATACCCAGGCTAATGCCCACCGGAATCTCGGTTCGCACGCCCCCCAGCACCTTCCAGATGGGCTGGCCCAGGCTCTTGCACCACAGATCCCAGAAGGCCATCTCGAGGGCGGCTTTGGTCATCTTGTTGCCTCGGAAGCCGGCAATCTCGGCCCAGAACTGCTCGGGGTTGGCGAAGTCCTGACCTAACACCTTGGGAATGAGCAGCTCTTCCAAAAGCGCCCAGGCCCCCGGAATGGTTTCCTCGCGGTAGTGGGGTGTGTACTCCATCACGGTTTCGGCGTAGCCCTCGAGGCCATCGCCATACAGGGTCAGAACGATCAGGTGGCGCATGGTCTGTACGCCAAAGGAGGTCTCGAAGCGGAACTTGAGCGGCAGGGAGATTAAGCGGAGCTCGGCGGCTTCAATTTTCATGCCCGTATGCTAACGCCAAGACCATAAAACCCCAACATGCCCTCAAATAAAGCAGACATGTTTCACAAGCAAGTTATCGTGAAATGATGCACAAAAACTACCTCCGGTGCCAGGCCTCAAACACAAAAACTGCGCTCTCGGGGGTGAGGGGCTCTTTGTGAAATCCACCAAAAAGCCGGTACTCGAAGGCAAATGCCCTCAGCCAGCGCTCGAGTTCGTAGCGGGTGTAGTAGCGCTGGGTTAGGGTGTGGCGCTGTCGCTTGAGGTTTCCTGTGGGCGTAAGGGTGTCTACCAGGTAGTGCGTGAGGAGGGCCTGGGCGGTGGGATGATGCTCCTGGTGGAGAAAGACCTCCGTTTGGCCGTAGCTACCCTCGTGCTGTAAAACCCCCTGCAGGCCAATATGGGCTGGGTTGTATACGTCGAAAGCAAAGCGTCCGCCCGCTTCCAGGTGGGCCTGAACACCTTCCAGCGTGGCATCTTGCTCGTCCAGGGTATAGAGGTGCATTAGGGCGTTGAAGGGGGCGATGATCAGGGGAAACTGCCGTTTGAGCTTGAGTTGGCGCATGTCGCCGGCCAGCCACTTTACGCCCAGGCCCTGGGTGTGCCTGGCGCCCAACTTGCGCATCTGTTGGGCGGGTTCCAGCGCCCATACCTCCACGCCCTGCCGTGCCAGGGCCCTGGCAACCCGCCCGGTTCCGGCACCGAGTTCCAGCACTGGGCCGCCGTAATCGCGCGCCAGGCGGGTGTAGAACTCGAGGTCGTCGGTGTAGTGCTGGTATTGCAGGTGATAAAACGCGGCAAGGGGCGAGTAATCCACTCGAAAAATCATAACCCCGGACGGCTATGCTGCTGAAGCACTCGGGCATGTTTCATTCCGTAAAGATGTGGTGTCATACCAGATTCGGTTAGTTCGTCACCCTTTGGTGACGAACTAACCCGACCGAAGTTATCCGCGTAGCGGAGGGCGATACCGCCCCTTGGAAGTTATCCGCGTAGCGGAGGGCGATACCGCCCCTTGG
>NZ_QWKY01000155.1 GCF_003574035.1 Meiothermus hypogaeus
CTGAGCTGCAGCCCGTGGAACGAACCTGGGGGCTGATTGATGGGGTGGTGGCCAATGGGCAGGTGGAGGATGAAGAGGCACTGTGGAGCAAAGTGGAAGCCCGCTGTGCCTACCTGCAGACCCAGCCGGACCTTATTCGGAGCCATACCCTCTTCCACTGGTGGCCGGGAGGATGATGAGGGAATGGATCAGAGGGATTTCTTATCACAGGGGATTGATTGTCGAAAGACTACCTGCGGTTAAAATGACATTCGCTTTGGCAGAACAGGCGATATCGGAAAACACAGGTCTTAGGCGCATCTTGCTCACCCTCGAGTACGACGGCACCGGGTTCGCCGGGCTGCAAACCCAGGCCCAGGGCGAGCGCACGGTGCAACAGGAGCTCGAGGCTGCCCTCAGCAAAATTCCCGGAGCAAGGCCCAAAATTTGGCCCTGTGGCCGCACGGACGCCGGCGTGCACGCGCTGGCCATGCCGGTGCACTACAACACCACCGACCGCATTCCTGTGGAGAAAATCCCCTACGCCCTGAACAGCCTGTTGCCCCCGGACATCCGGGCCCTGCGGGCCGAGGAGGTGCTGCCGGACTTCCATGCCCGCAAGAGCTGCCACTGGCGCGAGTACCGCTACCGCATCCTGCAACGCAGAATGCCCCCAGCCCTGGAGCGGCATCGGGTCTGGTGGATTCCGCAGTCGCTCAACCTGATTCCCCTGCGCCATGCCCTGGAATCGTTGGTGGGCACCCACGACTTTCGCGCCTTTGCGGTCAAGGAGGAGCGCTCTACGGTGCGAACCATCTACCGGGCCCACCTCGAGGTCTGGCCCACCGAGGGCGGGCGGGAAATCTGGCTCGAGTTTGTGGGCTCGGGCTTTTTACGCGGACAGGTGCGCAGCATGGTGGGCACGCTGGTAGAGGTGGGGCTCGGCAAGCGGGACTCCAGTTCCATTGCCCATTTGCTACAGCACGGCACCCGCAAGGACGCCGGCGCCACGGCGCCTCCGCATGGCCTGTATTTTGTGCGCGCGGGCTACCAGCCCTATTGCCAGTGAAGCTGGAAATAGACTCGTAGCGCCTCCACCGGTGCCCTGGACAGGTCTACGGCCAAACGAAGCTGCTCATTCCAGCTATAGGCCATCCCTAAAAGCAGCTTGCGCGGCTCTTGCAACCAGGCCCGCAACCGCTCCTGGGGCAAAAAGGGGCTATTCTCGCCCAGGTAATCCCACTCGGGATTCCACCACACGGAAATCTCAAATCGGCTGCGATCCAGGATCAGGGCCCAGGCCTCCGTATCAGCGTTACAGGGGCACTGCAACACCCAACCCAGGGCCTGCCCCAAAGGGAGCGGCAGTGAAGCCCGGCTCCAAAAACCCCGATCCGACTGCCAGAAGACCTCTACCTCCTGGCCTTGCAACCCCACCCTGGGGTAGAGGCTCAGGGAGGGCTTCAGTTCCCCCAAACCGTTCGGTATCTGCACGATTTCCACAAAAGTACCCAGTTGGAAGATTCCCGCGCCAGCCCCCACAAAACCCTGCCCTCCTGCCAACCCTGCGTTGGGCAGATAAGCCACTTCAAGGCCCAGCCCGGACACCTCCGCAGGTCGATAGCGGGCGAACACCCCCCACCGCCCATCCCGCCCCACCAGGGTATCGTCCCAGGGGCCGCTGTAATCGCGGCGCTTGCCCAGGCTCAAGCCAAACTCCCCCAGATCCTCATGGATATAGGCTTCCAGTAGGCCAAACTGAACGGCTCCCTCGTACCAGAGGCCCAGGTCTGCAAGGTACCCCACACCTTCCCAAAGCATCTGAACCTGTAGACGAGCACCCAAAGCCAGTGCGGGCTCGAGGGACACGGGCTGGTTGAGGCCTCCATTCCGACTGAAGCCAACCTGCACCAACCCCGAATGCTGCAAACAAACCACCTTTTCTGCTGGGGCCCCACAGTCCCATGCAACCTTGAAAGCAGATTCACTCTGTGCAAAAGCAAGCGGTAATAAAGCCAGCAAGCTGCTCAACAACACCACACGCATTCCCCTACAATACAGCCCCCCACTAAAAACGCTGGCTGAAATCTGCACACCTCAGGGCTGGTGCGTGAACCCTCGCAAACCTCAGCCAGGTGTGCTTCAAACTCTTGGTGTTGCAAAAAATGCTCGTATGTAGGCGACCTGGCTGGGTGTTATAAGAACTCCCCCTAGGTTTTTCCCTTAAGATGAGGACATGCACCTGGCCAAACACCAACGCCGCCCCCGGCTGGAGCTCAAGCTGCGGCACCACCCGGACAACCTGCACGCCCTCTACCGGGAAA
>NZ_QWKY01000156.1 GCF_003574035.1 Meiothermus hypogaeus
CGCGGATAACTTCCAAGGGGCGGTATCGCCCTCCGCTACGCGGATAACTTCCAAGGGGCGGTATCGCCCTCCGCTACGCGGATAACTTCCAAGGGGCGGTATCGCCCTCCGCTACGCGGATAACTTCGGTCGGGTTAGTTCGCCACCCTTTGGTGACTAACTAACCGAAGCTGGTATGAGGCCAACCCGCTACATTGCACCTGCTCGAGGCTTTTGGGTATGGTGCTCTGAGGAGGCCCTATGTTGCTATTGCTTACTTTTGTTGGCAGTCTGGCTTTGCTGCTGGTGGCGGCGCGCTTGTTTACAGGGGCTGCCGAGCGTATCGGCCTGGCTTTAGGTCTGTCTGGCTTTATGGTGGGCGTGATTATCGTGGGTGTGGGCACTTCGCTGCCCGAACTCATCACCGGGCTTTTCTCGGTAAGCCAGGGAGTCTCCCAGATTGTGAGCGGCAACGTGCTGGGGGCCAACGTTTCCAACCTGCTCCTGATCCTGGGGGTCAGCACAGTGTTTTCGGTGCTGCGATCGGTATACCTGGGCGAGGCCTATATCGCCATTGACCTGCACTTTCTGGTGGGCTCGGCTTTTGTGTTGGGGGTGGCGATGTCGGACGGGGTAGTGGGCCGGGTCGAGGGCCTATGCTTGCTGGCCGTCTATGGGGTCTATGTGGCCTATTTGCTGAAAGAAGGTAGCAGCGGGTCCAACGGTGCAGCGCGCTCCCCCATTGCCCTGCGCGATGTGCTGCAGGTGGTGTTTAGTGCGGTGGGCATCTACTTTGGGGCCGAATGGACGGTGAACAGCCTCCAGGGTCTGGCCACTGTCCTGGGCGTGCCGACAGCCATTGTGGCCGTTACGGTTCTGGCCCTGGGCACGACCCTGCCCGAGCTGGTGGTGAGCATTACCGCCGCTCGGCAGGGCAAAGCCTCGCTGGCGGTGGGCAACATCCTGGGCTCTTGTGTGTTCAATGCGCTGGTGGTGGTGGGGGCGGGGGCTGTCTACGGTACGGTTAAGGCGCCGCCCGAACTTACAGAGTTTGCCCTGCCCTTTGTGGTGGGCGCTTCGCTGTTGTTTTATTTACTGGTGCAGGACAGGCGTATCTCGAGCTGGGAGGGCATGCTGTTTTTGGTGATGTATGCGCTGTTTATCCTCGAGATCAGCGGCCTGGCCTAGACTTTGCCCTGAAGCATCTCCTGAATCTGCCGAGGCGAGGGCACAAACCCGGCCACAAGAACCTCTTCTCCCACCACCAGTGCCGGGGTCTGCACCACGCCATAGGCCAGAATCTCGGGGATTTCGGTGATTTTTTGCACCTCGAGGGGTTTGCCCATGCGTTCCAGGGCCTGTTTCACATGATTCTCAAGCAGGTTGCAGCGCTGGCAACCGGGCCCCAGTACCTTGATGGTGGCCTGTCTTCCTGCTTGTGGCATGTTGGCTTCGATATTCATGTTTGCCTCCTATAAAACTGCGTTGAAAAGGTAGCCGGTCAGGCCAATGCCCAGCCCCACCACCAAGACCCAGATTGCTATCAGGCGCAGCTTGAGCACCTGCCGCAGCAAGATCATCTCCGGGAGCGAGAGGGCCACCACTGCCATCATGAACGAGAGCAGCGTACCCATCGGTATACCTTTCTGGTGCAAGACTTCCACCAGGGGTAGAATGCCTGCCGCGTTGGAATAAAGGGGGATGCCCAGGAGCACCGCCACCGGCACTGCTAGAGGGTTATCGGCCCCCGCGTAGCGAGCAAACAGTTCGGCGGGAACCCAGCCGTGAATCACCGCCCCCAGCCCGATGCCCAGGAGTACGTAGGGCCAGATTTTGCCCAGGATGTTCTTGACTTCCTCCACCCCTAGCGCAAAGCGAGCTTCCCAGCCCATGTGACGGGAGGGGTCAAAGGAAGTGCTGCCTACTTTAGAAAAAGGAGGGGGTGTGGGGGAGCTATAATCCCCCAGTTTTCAAACCGGGGATACATGGACTCCCCCACGTGCTCCGAGAGAGCACACAGCATGGTGAGCGGTGGATGTGTTGTACAATCTCCTTGGGGACAGCGTTCCCCGCGCACCTTGAAACTTGGAGTAGGGGGTTCCATCGGGTAGTCCGATGG
>NZ_QWKY01000157.1 GCF_003574035.1 Meiothermus hypogaeus
TGGTGCCTCAGGTGGCTTTGCAGCACCGTGTCGCCCACCTTGTCCAAGGCGCCCTGCACGGCCTTGATCTGCTTGAGCACGTCCACGCAGTAGGGTTCACCCTCGAGCATCTTGAGGATGCCCTCGAGGTGCCCCTTGGCCGAGAGCAGCCGGTTGCGCGCCTCCTGCCGCACCTTGGGATCAAGGTGCAGGGTGTGCTCGGCGATGGGGTTCACATTCCCTCCCTCTGGGTCACGCACGGACGGAGGCCGCATAGCCCTCTTCTTGCACCGCGTTGATAAGCCGCTCCACAGGAGCGTTGCCCTCGACGACGGCCCGGCCCTCCTGCAGGAAGACCTCCACCTTCTCCACCCCCGGCACACTCTTAAGGGCCTTCTCGACGCTCATCTTGCAGTGGCCGCAGCTCATGCCTTCAATTTTGAGTTCAATGCTCATTTTTCACCTCCACCCCCTCCAGGGGAGGGGTATATTCCCAGCTTAGGCTTCGCTGGAGATAAAGTCAACCCCACCCAGGGAGGGGTGGGGCTAGCGCAGCACTCTGCTTCAAAGAGACTTTAGCCACTCCCGATACTGCTCGATCTCGCGGCGCTGCACGGCCATGACTTGCTGGGCGAACTGCTTGAGCTCAGGCTTGGTGGCCTTCTTCAGAGCCAGGTCGGACATGTCGATGGCGTCTTGGTGATGGGGGATCATCCCCTCTAAAAAAGCCCGGTCTACCGGCATGGCATGCCCCGGCATGGCTTGCATGCTCATCATGGCCGTGTCCATCATGGGCTTCATATCGCTTTTCATCATGTCCATGTACATCCGGGAGGGCGCCACCCCGTACCAAGCTTTGAGCCAGGCCGTGAGCTGGCCAATCTCCTTGTTCTGCACGGCGATGATCTCCTGGGCTGCTTTGCGGATGCGGGCGTCCTTCGAGACCTTGAGCACCGCCTGGGCCATCTCCACCGCGCCCTTGTGGTGTTCGATCATCATCGACATGTAGGCGATGTCGAAGTCCTTGCCGGTGAGCTTTTCCAGCACAGCCATGCTCTGCATGGCCATGCCCCCGTGTTGCGAGTGGTCGGTCTGGGCCAGGGCCAAGCCGAGCGCGAGTGTAAGTGCCACGATCGTTCGAATCATCTCTCCTACCTCCGGGCAAGATAGTGGCGGATTTGTGTTAAGCCCATGTAAAGCGCTGCCGCGACCCCACCCCCAGCAGCAGGGCATTCACCGTCACGATTACGGTGGAAGCGCTCATCAGCAGCGCTGACCACTCCGGCCGCAACAGGATACCGTAGCTGTTGTAGAGCGCCCCCGCCGCAACGGGGATGGCCAGCACATTGTAGATGGCCGCCCAGAAGAGGTTCTGCTTGATCTTGCCGCGTACCTTGCGGGCCAGTTGAATGGCCTTGGCGACATCGGCGGGGTTGTTCTTCACCAGCACCACGTCGGCGGTCTCCACGGCCACGTCGGTGCCGGCCCCGATAGCGATGCCTACGTCAGCCTCGACCAGGGCGGGCGCGTCGTTCACGCCGTCCCCGACCATCGCCACCTTACGCCCCTGGGCCTGGAGTTCCCTCACCTTAGCCGCCTTGTCCTCGGGCAGGACCTCGGCGATCACCGTGTCCATGCCGAGCTGGCGGGCTACGGCCTCGGCGGTGCGGCGGTTGTCGCCGGTGAGCATCGCGGTCTGGATACCGAGCGCGTGCAGGGTCCCGACCGCTTTCCGGGCGGACTCACGGACCACGTCGGCCACCGCGACCACCCCTGCGGGCTGGCCGTCCACCGCCACGTACATGGCGGTCTTGCCCTCGGCGGCCAGCCGGGACACCCGTTCTTCCAGTTGGCCCACCTCGACGCCTTCCC
>NZ_QWKY01000158.1 GCF_003574035.1 Meiothermus hypogaeus
GCCGCCACATTCGACTTTCACACTTCCGCAGTTCTGGCAAGCTACACTATCTTTGGGCTTCTCTGGGTTATTCACAAATCCAGTTTAGAAGCCCCTTCCTTTGCTCAACCGAATTTTTTATATGACTCGGCACATATCCAGCAAATCTAATCTATGTTCTGTTACCTTTGCGCGAATTGCAGCTCGAGCACAATAGCTGGGCGTTGTCAATTGTTGTGGGCCCTGCCTTACTCCAGGGCCTTATGTGATCAATAGTGAAATTGTCCCACGTTAACGTTTTATTACATATTGCACACCTCTTAACTTCTTGGGAATGCCAAATAAGTTCACGCTGCTGTTTTGTGAACCTTCTTTGTTTATCCCTTTTTTCGAATAGCCCACCAAATATCTCATTAAGAATCTCTATTCGGCGTTTGCGTGAGTCAAAGCTATCCGTATTACCTCGTACAGTATGTAAATATTCCAAGAATAATCCTTGATCAGACAGTGCACCGCTTCTTTTCTTTGAGTTTTCGCTTGCGTAGTTCAAGCCAAATGAAAACCAAATAAGAAGGTCTTGGGCCTGCCTATTTCGTTGCTTATCCGTTAGAACGCAGCCCGACTTATCAAGCTTCCAGAAGAGAAAGAAGAGAGAGTAAAAGTCGGGTATATGCGTAAAGCGCGTTTCTTTGATTCGAGGAAAAATCTGCTTTAGGATGCGAATGACTTTCTCAAACTCATTAGTCCATTTATTCAACGAGTTTACTCGGTCAATTCCTCCGCTCATCACGCTATTGAGTGCAGTTTTTTTGTTTATGGGTTCTTCTTTTCGAATAGAAGCGAGTAATTCACTGACTAGTTCAATGTGTTTCATGCGGTCAATTTGATATTGAGATAATATACCCATTCCCGTAAAGTAGGTTTTATGCCGGTCTGCAAGCTTAGCAGCTTGCTTCAAAAATGGACTGTTGTAATAGCGAGCATGTCGCTTTTCCTGTCCAGTAAGTGATTTACCAGTTGAATTAATTCTAATGAATAGGAGTTCAATATCTGCCAAATCTCCCGACACCTCAACAATTTGAAGCTTGTAGCCCATTACTCTAGCTTCATGCTTTGGCTTTAGACGTAGCCAATCATAGTCACGGGGCTGCTCTTCCTCGTCCAGCTTGGTTCTCAAAGAGAATTTTTTCCCGCGAATCAATCCCAAAAACATAAAAATAGATTCCAGGCGCTGCTTACCGTCTACTACGTCATAAATCAACCTCCCAGCACCACCTTCACCTTCACTTCGCTGGAACAGAAATATTGAGGGTATGGGAAATCCTTGAAGTATTGAATCAATCAACTTTCGGCGATCTGATAAGCGCCATACCGACTGGCGCTGAAAACCAGGGTTGAGATTGAGCTGCTTATTCTTGTAATAATGAACAAAATCCTGAATCGTTTTCTCGCTGAGATTATACGTAAGCTTTCCCATCCAATCTCCCAAAGATGAAAAAAAAGTCTATGTTTAGAAAACTATGCCTATTAATAGCACAAGGTTTGAAAATTGCTCTAGATAAACGAACAAAAAAGCGCCCCGAAGGGCGCTAGCTTGAACAAAGAAAGATCAGCCGAGCTTCTATGAACCTATCCCGCATAGGGGAGAGGCTATGTGCTCCTTAGAAAGGAGGTGATCCAACCGCACCTTCCGGTACAGTTACCTTGTTACGACTTAGCCCCAGTCATGAGCCTTACCCTAAGCGCCTGCCTGAGGCTCCCGGCGATTTCAGGCAAAACCCACT
>NZ_QWKY01000159.1 GCF_003574035.1 Meiothermus hypogaeus
CGTCACCGTCCAATACAACATTCCCTCTCTGCTTGGCAACGGCTTTCAAACCAATCCTCTCCAAAATGTTGGTTTTTACCCATCATCACACCACTTCGTTACTCAACCGAATTCTTTAGATGAGTCGGTCAAGCCAACGTGTTGACGATTCGGCCAAGGGTCGCTAGACTTGACTGTGCGCCTGTGGTCTTGTCGCAGGCAAATTTAGATCGAGGCGTAGCGCAGCTTGGTAGCGCACACCCTTGGGGTGGGTGTGGTCGGAGGTTCAAATCCTCTCGCCTCGACCAGAATAAAGGCCGTTCGGGGAAAAGCATCTGACTTTTCAGATCGCCCTCGAGCGGCCTCTGCGTTACAGCAGCAAGCCCCCTACCACCTTCAGAAAAGTCGCACCGAAGCCCCTTCTTTGGGCTTGGGCAGGCCCTGCCGCACTGCAAGCAGCTCCTTGAGGGCCCGGCCCTCCTCGCTGCCCTCCAGCACCTCAGCCAGGGCTTGGGCCACCTGCCAGAAGGCTTCGTTTTCCAGATAGCCCACCTCACCCAGATAATCGGCGATGGCCTGCTTGCCCTCGCGCATCAGACGCAGGGTGCGGTGCAGGGCATCTATCATGACCACCTGGCCCTGTTCCTCGGCCAAGCCCAGGCGCTCGTCTTTGGCCCGCTCCGCCGAAAGGCGCACGAAGGTCTTCTCGCCCTTTTCCTGCACCAGGCTACCCAGCTCGGCGATTTCCACCCCCGCACTCTGGGCCAGCTTGCGGGCCTCGTCGGAGGGCAGCTCCGGGCCATAGGCCCACAAGGCCAGCAGGGCGAACTGAGTGGGCCCATCCACTGCGCCCAGGGCCTTGGCCCCCAGCACCCGGCTAAGGGCGAACTCCAGCACGATTTTCCGCACCTCGTCCAGGAAGTCCCCCACCCCCACCTCGCGCCCGTCGGCCCGCTTGACCACGTCGTAGCGGCTGTACGATTCCAGCCCCGGCCCGATGGCCGACATGAAGAAATCGGCCCCGCGAATCCCCGCCTCCCAGAACTCTTCGAGCTGCGGGCGGATGGCTTCCTGCATCTCGCGGCGCACATCGGTGAAGAAGCCCACCCCGCCCCCTTCCCGCTTGGTGCAGTTGAGAAAGGTAGACGAAGCCAGCGCCGCCGACTCCCTGGCCCTAAGCCGAGTCTGCATCTCAGTGTGCAGCGGCCAGGAGGCCTCCACCTGAAACCCCGCCTTGATGAGCGCGCTGATGAGCGTTTCCCAGGCCTCGGTGCTCTTGTGGGCAAAAACAATGGTGGCCTCGCCGGAGGGCTTCAGCACCCGGTGCATCTCGCGGAAGGCCTGGCCCATCATCTCTTCGAAGAACTGCTTGGCCTTCTGGTTGTCGCCCCCGTGGCGCACCGGGTTCTGCACGGCCTCCTCGCGCTTGGGGGTGAGGGGGGTGCGGAAGTGTTCGGGGTAGAGGTGGCCCACCGTGCGCTTGAGCCAGACGTAGAAGAAGTCCGAAAGGTCGGCGTAGGGAACGGCGTCGTAGTAGGGCGGGTCGGTGATGATAGCGTCGAGGAAGCCGTCTTCGAAGGGGAGGCGGGTAGCGGTGCCGCGCAGTACAAAGCCTTCATTTGCCGCCGACTCTGCACCGTGCTCTATTACCTTATTTACCCATTCCAAAGCACCCACCCAC
>NZ_QWKY01000016.1 GCF_003574035.1 Meiothermus hypogaeus
CAGCAGGTTATGTCCCCACACCGGAGCTTTATCACTGCTGGAGTACACCCGATCCACGCCCTCGATCCAACATCCTTGATGGGCTACGGGAACCAAGTCCACCCCCAGGTACATCCCCTTGGGGGCTACTTCCAACCGTCGCTCTCGACTGGACTGGTGGGGTTTGGCTTCTTGTCGTAGCAGGCGACAGCTATAGCTGGGGCTATACCCTATCGTTCCACTGGCTGCTATCGCACTGGGGGTTTTATGGGCTGATTGCAGCAAGCCCAACACATAGCCTTGTTCCCATTGTTGCAAACGCGATAAACTACACTGTACGTCTTCAAACATCGTACAGAAGTACCGTGCTGACCGGATCCTTTGCAAGGACTCTCGGCACGGTTCTTCTTTATGACGACCTTTTCAGGGGCGGGTCAATCTCTTGGTCTAAGTCAGTCAGCGTATACTGACGATAAGGAGGAAGTGTATGCCACTAGGCCCTACTGAACTCATTATCATCCTGTTGATTGTGGTCTTGCTGTTTGGTGCCCGCAAACTACCGGAGCTGGCTCGAGGACTCGGCCAGTCGGCCAAGGAGTTTCGCAAAGGCCTGAGCGAGGACGAAAAGAAGCCGGAGGAGAGCAAGCCCGAGCAAAAGCAATCCTAGCTCGGCATCAGGTGCAAAAAGCGCGGCTCGAGGGCGACCTCGAGCTGTTGACCTTCGGCCAGACCAAGCTGGGCCTGCTTGTATCGGGGCAGCAAAAAGTCCAGCACTGCCCCACCTACCTCCAGTTGACCGCGCAGCCGCAAGCCCTGCCAGCTAAGCCGGCGCACCCTGCCCTGCACACGATTCTGCGGCCCATCCAGGGTGAATACCTCCTCCGAGCGCAGGCCCAGCCAGACCTTCTGTCCGAGCATCGACCAGTCGGGCCGGGCCACTTGAAACACCCCCAAAGGCGACTCTACCCAGGCCCAGTCCCCTTCCAGGCCCCGCACCCTACCCTCGAACAGGTTGCGAAAACCCACCAGCCGGGCCACCTCGAGGGTGGCCGGACGGGTAAACACTTCATCGGCAGGGCCTTGCTGAACGAGTCCCCGGCGGGTCAGCACGGCGACCTGGTGGGCCCGCTGGGCCAACCACTGGTCGTGCGAGGCCACCAGGGTGGGTATCTGGAGGGATTTGAGGCGTTCGAGGACCCCTCCAAAAACCTCCTCCCGGGTAGCCATATCCAGCGCGCTGGTCGGTTCGTCCAGCAGCAAAATTTGGGGCTCGCGGGCCAGGGCGCGGGCCAGCGCAACCCGCTGCTGCTGCCCACCGGACATCTGGCGCGGGAAGCGCTCGGCCAACTCGGCTATACCCATCTGCTCGAGGTACGCCAGGGCCTTTTGCTTGCGCTGAGCGGCCGGTAGATGGGCCAGCGGAAAGGCTACATTCTGCCAGGCCCGCAAGTGAGGAAATAAGGCGAAGTGCTGGGGCAGGTAGCCCACCGGACGCTCTTCGGCCCGCAACCCGGCAAAAGGTTGCCCGGTTGCCGGAATCAAACCGGCCAGCGCCTTCAGCAGGCTGGTCTTGCCCACCCCGCTCTCCCCCAGCAAGACCGTAAAGCCCTGCACATGCAGGTTGAGCTTGAGCTTCACCGGGTGCTCGAGGGCATACGCGATCTCCACACGTCCTCCAGGGTTCGCACCAGGTACACAAGGGCAAAGCTGGCCAACAGCAAAATAGCCGAGGCCTCTGCCGCCCGCCCGAACTGAAGGGCCTGCACCTGGTCGTAGATGTAGATGCTGACCATCTGGGTTTTGCCGGGAATGCTGCCCCCCACCATCAGCACCACCCCAAACTCGCCCAGGGTGTGAGCAAAAGCCAAAATTGAGCCCGAAAGTATACCCGGCCAGGTAATGGGCAGAATCACCTCGAGCCAGACCCGCCGCCAGCCCGCCCCCAGGGTGCGGGCGGTCTGAATCAAGTCCAAATCCAGGCTGCGAAAGGCCTCCCGGTAGCCGTTGAGGGCAAAAGGCAGGCTAAAGAGCACCGACCCCACCACCAGCCCCTCGAAGCGAAAAGCCCAGGTGAAGCCAAAGGTCTGGGCGATGGGGCCGTTTTGCCCCAGTAACAAGAGCAAGTAAAAACCCAGCACAGTAGGCGGCAGGGTCAGGGGCAGGAGCACAATGGATTCCAGCACCCGCTTGCCCCAGAAGCGTTTGTGGGCCAGCACCCAGCCCAGTGGCACCCCCAGCAAAAGCAAAATTGCCGTGGTGACCAGGCTGACCTCCAGGGTCAGGCGCATGGTTCTCCAGAAAACCGGGTCGTCCATTACTCCAGTTTCTCTCCTGGTAACAAAAACCCATACTTGCGCAACACCCGGTGGGCTTCAGGGGTGGCTATATAGTCGTAGAAGCGCCGTACCGCCGGGCGATCCTGGCCCCGCATGATCACGTAGGTCTGGTTGAGCCGGAGGTGGCTGCTCAGGGGGGCCAGCCAGAATACCCCGGCCCGCTCCATGGCCTCGCTTCTGGCAATGGAAAGGGCAATCAGGCCGATATTGGTGCTGGTTAGGGCCAGTTGCGCCGTCTGGGAGATGTTCTCGCCGTACACGAACTCAAAACTGGGCTTACCCCGCCGTAGCGGTCCAGTGTCGTAATAAGCAGGAATACCCGCGGTCATCTCCTCCCACTTGACCGACTGGGTCTGACGCAGCAGACCAAAGCGCTCCAGGAGGGTCACTCCGGCGCGTCCATAGGGTGCATGAACAGGGTTTGCGACGGCGACCCTGGTAATTCTCTGATCAAGCAAGATACGCGGCCCCAGCTTGCGCGGATCAAGCCCTTGCTGTACCAAGCTGTTCGAGGCCCATATCACCATACGGCCCACGGCATAAAGTTTCACAGTGCCCGGCTCGGCCCGGCCGGCCTGTTCCAGCAGCGTGGGGAAGACCTCATCGGCAGAAAAATAGATATCTGCGGGCAAGCCCTGCATGAGCTGGGTATATAACTTTCCCGTAGAACCGAAGTTGATCTCAACCCTGGTTCCAGGGTTCTGGCGCTCAAAATCCCGGGCAATCTCGGCCAGCGCGTATTGCAAATCTGCTGCGGCAACCACCCGAATCGTGTTAGTCTGGGCTAGGCCCACCCCAATTAGCAGCAAACACAGACTTAGGAATCGAAGCATGAACGGCCTCCCTCCATTAGTTACAGTGTAACTATATGGGAAAGGGCCTATTTGGCCAAGGGCACACTGCGGCCCAGAAGCTGCTCAATGAAGCGCAGGCTGGCCTTGGCCATCTCCAAGCGCCAAAGAACCGAGACCAGGTGTATGCCCTCGGCTTCCAGGGGTTGCTTTTGCAAGCTTTCGAGAATCTCCACAAAAACACGCTTTTGAGCCTCGAGCAGCGGCATCGGGTCGTATCCCAGACGCATCAAAAAGGCTATTTTGAGCCGCAGGTCGGAGCGGCCATATCGCAGCCGTGTCACCGGGGTCTGCAGCCAGCGCAGCACCGACGCCTGACCAGTAGCGGTGGCGACAAAAAGCGTTCGGGGCGGCCCGGCATCGCCCTCTTCCTGTCGCACCGCCTCAATCAGACCTCGAGCCTCCAGGTGCTCTAGCGCCCGATACACCTGGGTGCGCTGGATGCGCCAGATTTCCCCCAGTTCGCCCTCTGGGGCAAAGAGCGAGGCAATGCGAAACCCATGCGAAGGCTGATTCAGCAAAGCCGCCAAAACCGCCCAGTCGGTGGTCGAAAGCTTCGGGTTTGCTTCGCTCTTCACACCCACAGCCTAACAAAACGAGAGCACCCTCGGGTGCCCTCGAAAAAAATCCCAGCCCGATTACTTTAGTCCCAGCGCCTTACGGGCTGCGTTGACCTGAGCTGCCGTCAGGGTCTTGGCCCTTTGCGCTTTTACCTCTGCCGCCGTGAAGGGCCGTTGGCCTGCGGGGAATTTGTTGCCCCACTGGGTCGAGATGTGGTTCAGCAGGGCGGCAAGGTCGGCATCGCTGAGCTGGCGATAACCGGGCATAACCCCGTTGTATTTTGCCCCTTTGACCGTAATCTCACCGCTCATGCCCCACAGCAGCAACTGGACAAGCCAGGTTCGCCCCCCCTTGGCCGCCAAAATTTCGGGAACGTGTCCGGCCAGCGGGGGAAACACCCCAGGAATCCCCATACCGGTGGGCTGGTGACACCCCTGGCATTGCTGGTACAGGGTAGGCCCACTTTGCGCAAAGGCAGCAGAGAATATCAAACACCAACGCAAGAAGATGCTTCATTTAGACTCCTCCACAAGAGATTCCAGGCTAACACCCTACGGGACGTTTATACGCGCACGATTGTTGCCGACTTGCTGGGGGGTTGGACGGCTACCGCTTACACTGCGAGCGTTGGCGACCTCTGCTGGCGTAATGGGCCGGTGGTCGCGCGGCAGTAGCTTGTCGTTACCCCAGGCGTTGAGGATGTAATTAAGCACAGTTGCAATCTGCTCATCGGTAAGCTGTCCAAAAGCTGGCATGACCCCGTTGTAGGTATTGCCCTTGACCCGAACGGGGCCTTGCATGCCAAAAAGCAGGGTGTTGATCAGGTGAGCCCGGCCCTCAGGGGTTTTGATCAGCTCGGTGGTGTGTCCTGCCAGAGGCGGAAAGGCGCCCACCCTTCCCTGCCCATTCTCTCCATGGCAGAACGCGCAGTTCTGCTGGTAAAGCTGGGGCCCGGTTTGGGCCAGGGCCAGGCTGAAGAGGGTCAGAAACCCCAGGAGCATTCTCACGCCTCGAGTATAGCCCCACCCTTTCTGACAAAAGTAAGACCTTGCCGGACAAACGCTTTGGTTAACGGATCCTAAACATCCGTCGGGTTTAAGACCAGTAGTGCTGCATACCCTACCAAGCTTTTGTGGGCGCCCGGCTGTTGGGAAAGCACCGTCCTTACGAAGAGGGCCTTATCGCGACTTAACTTCTGACCACACCTTGTTGAACAGCTCGGCCTGGTCTCCGAGGTCGGCAAGCAGCTCGAGGCGGGCTCTTTTCTCCTCGCTGGGGTAGATGATGGGATTGTCTTTTTCTTCGATTTGATCCATGGCGGCCGCTACCGGTGTAGCGTAGCCAATCGAGTTAGAGATTTGCGCAGCAATCTCGGGTTCAAGCAAGAAATTGATGAATTTATAGGCCATCTCGTGGTTGGGGCTTTTTTTCAGAATCACCAGGTTGTCGGTCCAAAGGGTAGCCCCTTCCAGCGGAATAACGTATTTGAGCTTGGGGTTCTCGGGCTGGGCCGCCAGGATGTCGCCCGAGTAAGCGGGCCCCACTGCAATGTCTCCGGCAATCAGGCGGTCGCGGATGCTGGTGCCTCCGGCAAAGCCCTGGGAGCGGCGCTTGGCCTCGAGCAAAAGCGCCTGCACCTCCGCTAGTTTTGCCGGGTCGGTGGTGTTAACCGACTCGCCCTTGTATTTGAGGGCCGCCCCCATCATCTCGCGCATCTCGTCCAACAGCAAGAACCGCCCCACCTGACGGGCCGGGTCGAACAGCACCGCCCAGCTTTCTACAGGCCCACTGACCAGGTCTTCGCGGTAGGCCAGCCCGGTAGTTCCCCACTGGTAGACCACACTATGCTTGGCCCCGGGATCAAAGGCCGGATCGGTGAACTGGGGATCGAGGTTCTTCAGGTTGGGGATTTTGCCCTTGTCGAGCTCCTGCAAACTCCCGGCTCGAGCCAGCATCCCCACGGTATAGTCGGCAGTAATCAGCACATCGTATTCGGCGTCACCACCAGCTTGTAGCTTGGAAAGCATGGCCTCGGGGGAGTCGTAGGTATCCTCCACCACCTTGATGCCCTCGCGCTTTTCGAAGGCCTCGAGCACCTCCTTGGGCATGTAATCCGACCAGTTCAAAAGTCGTAGCTCTTTTTTCTGCTGGCCGCAACCCGCAATCAAGAGCCCCAATAAAGCCACTAGCAAAAATCTATTCACACTCAACCTCCCTTTACAGCTAGGCCCGCTTCCTCCAGAACAGTGTCCCCAACAACAGCACCAGGATTGTAATCCCCACCATCAAGGTAGAGAGAGCGTGAATCTCGGGGCTGACCCCCAGCTTGACCGAAGAGTAGATGTAAAGCGGCAGCGTGGTCGAGCCTGGGCCCGCGGTAAAAAAGGTAACCACAAAATCGTCCAGAGACAGGCTAAAAGCCAGCAGGGCCCCCGAAACCACCCCCGGCATGATGAGCGGCAACGTGACCTCGCGGAAGGTGAGCCAGGGGGTCGCCCCCAGGTCTTTGGCGGCCTCTTCTAAGCTAGGGTCCAGCAGCATCAGACGGGCCCGCACCACCAGGGTCACGTAGGCAATCTGGAAGCTGATGTGGGCCAGAATGATAGTAAAAAGCGACAGCCGGGGCCAACCGATGGCATCGCGCACCACATCAAACAGCAACAACAGCGAGATACCCATCACCACATCCGGCACCACCACCGGCACATAAAGCAAGTAGCGCAAAGCGTTTTGCCAGCGGAATCGATGCCGCACCAGCCCCACCGCTAAAAGGGTGCCCAAAACAGTGGACACCACGGTAGAAACCACCGCCACAATCAGGGTATTGGTAAGGTACTCTAAAATCCGCTCGTTGCTAAAAAGCCGGACATACCAGTCAAAGGTGAAGCCGGTGAAGCGCACCCCAAAACGGCTCTGGTTGAAAGATAGCGCCACAATCACCGCAATCGGCAGATACAAGAAGGCAAACACCAGCCAGGCGTGGATGGAGAGCAGGCGTTTCATACCAGCTTGTCCAGTCCTTTCTCGCCCTGGGTACGGGCGTAAAGCCAGAGGCCGAGCAGCACCATGGCCATGAGCACCATGCTGGCGGCGCTACCAAAGGCCCAGTTTTGCGCCGAGCCAAACTGTAGCTGGATCAGGTTGCCGATGAGTGTAACCTTGCCCCCGCCCAGCAAATCGGCAATCACGAAGGTGCCCACCGCCGGGATGAACACTAACAAAAAGCCCTCAAACAAGCCCGGCACCGTCTGGGGGAAGATGGCCTCCCAGAAGGCCCGGATGGGCCGGGCGCCGAGGTCGTAGGCGGCCTCGAGCTGGCTCCAGTCAATCCGCTCAACGGCAGCATATAGCGGCAGGACAAAAAAAGGCAGGTAGGTATAGACCGTAGCCACGTACACCGCCAGGGTAGAGGGCAGCAGTTCGGCGGGCGGGAGGCCAAAGGCGGTAATGAGGCCATTGAGCAAGCCTTCTTTCTGAAAGATCACAATCCAGGCATACACCCGAATCAGAAAGTTGGTGAAAAAGGGAATCACCACCAGCAGGAGCAAAACCTCTTTGTGGCGGCTCTGAGCAATGTAAAAGGCCAGCGGGTAGCCCAAAAGCATGATGAAGACCGTAGACCACAGGCCAATCCAAAGGCTACGACCGATAATCTCAAGGAAAAGCGGGTCGGAGAAAAAGCGCAGGTAGTTGTGCAGGCCAAAAGGTGGCACCAGCTGACCCAGGCTGCCCCGGCTCATCAATGAGGCCACCAGCATAATCAGGGTAGGAATCAGAACGAACAGCCCCAGCCACAACGCACCGGGCCCTACGGTTATGAGCATCTGGCGCAAGCGCTCCCAGGGGGTTGCGGCCTCACGCATAGGGGTTGCTCCCTTCCACCCCACCCTCAATCACCACCAGTTTTTCCGGGGTGAGGGCCACCCAGACCTCCTCGTCGTAGGTGAACTCCTCATGGCCGGGCTCCTGGATATCCTGGTTGAGGGTCTCGCACATCAGGCGCTGGCCGTCGGCCAGCAGCACGTACTGGTTCTCCGAACCGGTGTAGATGATGTCGTCTATCCTGGCCCGGAAGACATTGGGCAGATTGGGTTTATCGCGAAACAGGCGGATTTTCTCAGGGCGAATGGAGAGCAGTACCTCCTGGCCAGGGGTAAGGGCGTCTTCTTCATCGAGAACAAACTCGCCCAGGGCCGTCCTGACCTTGCGGGGCTCCAGGGCCTGGGCCGGAATCAGGTTGGAGTCGCCGATAAACTTGGCTACGAAAGCCGTTTTTGGTAGCTCGTATATTTCCTCGGTGGGGCCCAGTTGTTCGATGCGGCCCTTGTTCATTACGGCAATACGATCCGACATCACCAGGGCCTCTTCCTGGTCGTGGGTGACAAAAATAAAGGTGATACCCAACCTTTCTTGCAGGTTCATCAGGTCTACCCGCAGTTCCTGGCGCAGCTTGAGGTCGAGGGCCGAGAGCGGCTCGTCGAGCAACAACACTTCCGGCTCGTTGACCAGGGCCCTCGCCAGGGCGATGCGCTGGCGTTGCCCGCCGGACATCTGGTCGGTGCGGCGTTTTTCGTAGCCCGGCAGGTTGATGAGCTCGAGGGCCCACTGCACCCGCCGGGCAATTTCGTCGCGGGGCATTTTTTTCATTCGAAGCCCAAATGCGATGTTTTGTTCAACAGTCATGTGGGGGAAAAGCGCGTAGTTCTGAAATACCGTGTTGACCGGGCGCAGGTAGGGCGGTACTTCGGTCATGTCCTTGCCGCCAATGATGACCCGGCCCTCATCCGGGGTATCGAAGCCCGCAATCATACGCAGCAGGGTGGTCTTGCCACAGCCCGAGGGCCCCAGCAGGCTAAAAAACTCACCATCCCGAATATCGAGGCTTACATTGTCCACAGCTTTTTGATCGCCAAAGCGCTTGGTGATGCCCTCGAGGCGCACAGCCAAATTCTGGCCCAGCTTTCGCTCGCGTCTGCCGCGAAATAGGGTGGGTTCCACAGGGCAGAGTGTACGCTCTGGCAAAGGTTATTAGCAAGCTCAGACTCTGGCAAAAGAGTTGGCCATCATCTGGGATAAACCAGTGAACTCGAGTTCTATCGCAAAGCGAAGCACTGGAGCCAACCGGATGCCCAAGGCTTCAGGCCAGTCTGGTCTTGGGTTAGAACAAAGCCTAATGCGACCCTATTGGATGACCACCGGCCAGTACCCCTTGACGAAGAGACCAGAACTGGCTACTATTCTTTTTGCCCTGAGCCGGGATGGCGGAATTGGTAGACGCACATGATTCAGGGTCATGCGCCCGCAAGGGTGTGCAGGTTCAAGTCCTGTTCCCGGCACCAAGCAACCCCTCTTTCTGGAGGGGTTTTTTTGCTGGGGTCTTCCTGCTCATACAAGGCGACCCACCCCACTTTTCTCTCTCATCAAAGGGTGCTAGACTCATATTGGCTAAGTTCTCCCGAGATTCAAAGGGGGGTGGGTGCAAACCCACCCTTCTTTCTTGGGAAGGAGGTGATCGAGTGGAGCCAGATAATCCTCAGACAGAAGGGACTGCTGCCGAAAGCAGCCGTGTGCTCCAGTGGGATCAACTGGCCGAAAGCGTCTTGTCGCCACTCGGCTACGACGTACTCGAGGCCAGCCTCAAGGGCGGCAAGAGCCGGGTGCTGCTGGTACGCATCGAGCGTAAGGACGAGGTACCCGTCTCGGTCTCGGATCTGGAACGGGCCAACCGTGCCCTGGGGGCCCGGCTGGATCAGCTCGAGGCCCTGTTACCTGAGCATTACCTGCTCCAGGTCGAGTCGCCCGGCGCCGACCGCCCGCTCTATACCGCCCGTCACTTTGAGCGCTTTGTGGGGCTAAAAGTCAGGGTGCGTAGCCCAGAAGGCAACTTTACCGGGCGGGTGGGGCCGGTCAGGGGCGATGCGGTGGAGTTCTTGCTCGAGAAAGATGAGACTCGCACCCTCAAGCTGGGCACCTTCAAGGCCCATCTGGCAGAGTGGCCGGACAAACCAAGGTGAGCCATTTGGCTCACAGCCTTATCGCTATAAGCCCTAAAACACAAAAAGGAGGCAAAATCCGTGAACAAAGAATTTGTAGACGCCCTTTCCCAGGTAGCCCACGAGCGCGGGGTTACTGCCGAAGAGTTGATCTCTAACTTCGAGGAGGCCCTGCGGCTGGCCTATCTGCGGCAGAAGGGTTTTCGCCAGAAAGAAGTGGAAGAAGAAGGCAAAGGCCCCATTGTGGAGGTACACCTGGACACCCAGGAGGGTAACCTCGAGGTGCTGGAAATCAAGCGAGTGGTGGAAACCGTCGAGGATCCCGATAAGGAAATCGACCTGGCTACCGCACAAAAATACGACCCCGAAGTGGCCGTGGGCGAGGAGATGGAGTTCCCGGTAGACCCGGAGGAATTCAGCCGCATTGCGGTGCAGATTGCCAAACAGGTGCTCACCCAGCGCCTCAAGGAAGCCGAGCGCACCCGCGTTCACAACGAATACAAAGATAAAGAAGGCGAGGTGGTGACCGGCAGCGTGGCCCGGGTGGACAACCGGGGCAACGTGTATGTGGAGCTCGGACGAGGCGAAGCCCTGATGCCCCCAAAAGAGCAAATTCCCACCGAGCGCTATCACCCCGGTCAGCGGGTGAAGGTCTATTTGAAGCAGGTGCAGCGCTCAGCCAAGGGCCCCAGCCTGGTGGTCTCCCGCGCCAATGAAGAGCTCCTGCGCTATTTGCTGCGCCAGGAAGTGCCCGAGATTGCCGAGGGCATCGTGGAGGTCAAGGCTGTGGCCCGCGAACCCGGCAGCCGCTCCAAGGTGGCAGTGATGAGCCACAACCCCAACGTAGATCCCATCGGAGCCTGCATCGGGCACAAAGGCCAGCGCATTCAGGCGGTGTCGGCTGAGCTGGGCCGTGAGCGGGTGGACATTATCCAGTGGAGCCCAAACCCCAAGGAGTTCATTCGCAATGCGCTCTCGCCCGCTACCGTAGGTGAAATCCTGATCGAGCCTGCTACCACTGAGGATGGTAAAAACCGTGCCACCGTGGTAGTGGCCAAGGACCAACACTCACTGGCCATTGGCAAGGCCGGTCAAAACGTGCGCCTGGCTTCTAAGCTAACTGGCTACGAGATTGATTTTGAGGAAGCCGAGGAGATCACCGACCTCGACGCCGCCATCCTCAAGGCTGCCGAAAAGGAAGAGGGTGTAAAGGTCTCGCAAGACGCCAAGAGCCGCTTCGAGAGCCTTTTCAAGGAAGGTGAGTAGTCATGTCGCACGGCTCAGGTCAGTCGAAGATTGCTTTGGCCCAGGACCTGAGCTTCGTGCTCCGCAACGGAGGCAGGATGCCAACGGCTAAACACATCCCTATGCGTCAGTGCATTGCTTGCCGTGAGCGCAGGCCCAAGCACGAATTGTTGCGGATTGTGCTTACGGAGGCAGGCCCCGTCCTCGACCCAACCGGACGCAAGCCCGGACGCGGTGCTTATGTGTGCCCCGACAAACCCGAGTGCTGGGTCGAGAAAAAGTTGCGTCGCTTTGCTGGGGCCAAGGCCCAGGAACTTTCGCAGGCTTTACAAACCGTTCTTGGAAGGGTCGAAAGTCAGGCGCCTCAGGTCGGTAAACCTTCGACCTGAGACATGCGACCTGCGACATATACATAGGAGGTCAGCATGGCAAAAATCAGAATCTATCAGCTCGCTAAAGAGCTTGGCATGACCAACGACGAGCTGCTGAAAATCCTCGACGATATGGGGGTGGCCTATAAGTCCCATGCCAGCACCCTCGAGGACACCACCGCCGAGGCCATCAAGGAACTTATCGGCGAGCAAAAAGTAGCCGAAGCTAAGCGAAAAGCCGAGGAAGCCCGCAAGTCCATTCCCCACCGCCCTCCGGTGGTGGTGATTATGGGGCACGTTGACCACGGCAAGACCAGCTTGCTGGACTACCTGCGCAAAAGCCGCATTGCCGAGAAGGAGGCCGGGGGCATCACCCAGCATGTGGGGGCTTTTGAAGTTAAAACCCCCGGCGGCACGGTGGTCTTTATCGATACCCCTGGTCACGAAGCCTTCACCACCATCCGCCAGCGGGGGGCCAAGGTCGCGGATATAGCGGTTATCGTCATTGCGGCCACCGAAGGGGTCATGCCCCAGACCAGGGAAGCCATCGCCCACGCCAGGGCCTCCGGGGCCAAGGTTATCTTTGCTGCGAATAAGATGGACTTGCCAGGAGCCGACATAAATAAGGTTCACCAGGACCTTATGCAACTCGGCATGGTACCGGTGGCTTACGGGGGGGACGTGGAAGTGCTGCCCATATCGGCCAAGACGGGCCAGGGGATTCCAGATCTGCTCGAGACCATCCTGCTGACAGCCGAGCTCGAAGACCTGCGGGCCGACCCCAAAGCCGAGGCCCAGGGGGTTATCCTGGAAGCGCGGGTAGACAAGCAAGCGGGGGTTTTGGTGAGCCTCTTGGTACAGCAAGGCACCCTGAAGATTGGCGATTTTGTGGTAGCCGGTGAACACTGGGGCAAAATCAGGGCCATGTCCGATGCCGAGGGCGCCCGGCGCAGCGAGGCCGGGCCGGGCAGCGCCGTACAGGTGTTAGGTTTTTCGGATTTGCCGGTGGCTGGCGACACTTTCACCTGGGTGCCCGATCAGGTCGCGGCCAAGGAAATCACGGAGGAACGCATCCTTGAGCGCAAGGCCAGCCAGGAGGTTGCTGAGCTGGGCCGGGCCCGCAATTTAGCTGACTTAATGCGCTCCATGCACGAAGCCGAGCAGAAAGAAATCAACCTGATCCTGCGTACCGACACCCAGGGTTCTCTAGAAGCCATTCAAAACATCCTGGCCAAGGAGTCCACCGAAGAAGTCAAGATTCACGTGCTGCTGGCCGGGGTCGGAGCCCCCAGCGAATCGGATGTGCTGCTGGCCTCTACCGCCAATGGGGCCATCCTCTCCTTCAACGTCAACCCCAGCGGCTCGGTCAAGAAAATGGCCGAACAAAAGGGGGTGCCGCTGCAAACCTTCCGCATCATCTATGAGCTGATTGACGAGATTCGCAAGATGGTCAAGGGGCAGCGCGAACCGGTATTCAAGGAAGAAATCCTAGGCACCGCCGAGGTGCGGGCCATCTTTAAGCTCTCGAGGGGTACCATCGCGGGCTGCATGGTCACCTCGGGCAAGATCACCCGCAACGCCGATATACGGGTGTTGCGCAAGGGCAAGGAAATCTGGAAAGGCAAGATTGAGGGCCTAAAGCGCGTCAAGGACGACGTGCGCGAAGTGGCTCAGGGTTTCGAGTGTGGGATCTTGCTGGAAGGCTTCACCGAGTTCCAGGAGGGCGATATCCTCGAGGCCACCCAGCAGGTCGAGGTGGCCACGGACTAGAACGCTATGCAGACTGTTCTGTTGTCATACCAGATTTGCTTGATTCGTTACCGTTCGGTAACGAATCAACAGGGCCGAAGTTATCCGCGTAGCGGAGGGCGATACCGCCCCTTGGAAAGGGAGACGCTTTCTTCGCCGACCGTCAGTGAAGGGCCATCGGCCCCCGGCTAGCGCCGGTACTCAAGGGAGGGGTGTGCTCTAGGATTCAAAAAGACAACCTATGGGGGTTTTAGTTTTGTAAACTGTCTTTTTGAATCCGGTAATAGAGGGTGTGACCAATAGGGTATTCGCCGTTTCCCCTGTTAGTTGTCTGCGGCCCATACCCTCGAGCCCCCTTCAGCAACGGTGGTGTCCATGGGAAACGTCGCGCGGTGGGTTTTCAATCTGTTGTTCACCCTGATTCCGGTGATCCTGCTGGTAGTGTTCTTCGTGAGCCTGTCTACGTTTTTTCGCGACCTGAACGAATACCGCGCCAAGCAGGCCCAGGCCGAGCTGGCCCGCCTTGAAGCTGTTCAGTTGCGGGCTGTGGGGAATGTGAATACCCAAACCCTGGAACAAGCCCGTCGCATCTTAACGCAGCGGCTGCAACACATTGGGGTGCGGGGCTTTCGGATCGAGGTACAGAACAGCACCATAACCGTGCGCTTACCAAAGCTCGAGGCGGCGGAGCGCAACCGGGTCAATGCTTTACTTACGCAACGGGGAAATCTGGCCCTTCAGCTGGTCAAAACAAGCGCCAATAACCGTTCCGTCGCTCAAATCCGGCCCACCGATCTGGAGGCACCCGCCCTTACCAACCGTGACCTGGAGAGGGTACAAGCGGGCCAGGGGGAGTCGGGCCGTCCGGCCCTGACCCTGCGTCTGAATCGGGAGGGAGCAGCCAGGTTCGCCCGCCTTACCTCAGCGAATGTGGGCCGCCGGGTGGCCATCGTGGTCGATGGACGTATCCTGATTGCCCCCACCATTCGGGGCCCCATCACCGGCGGCGCCGTGTCCATCCAGGGCTTCACAGCTCAAGAGACGGAGCGCCTCAGCGACCTGTTGCAAACAGCCCCCCTGCCGGTGCGACTTGAAGTGGTCAAACCCTAAGCTGCGTTATAAAGTAATCTAGCTGTATTTATGAAGCACTGGCAACGCTGGACGGCCCTCGCTACCCTGGCCTTGCTGGCCCTGGGGCCAGGGCTCTTCTGGTCGCCCAGCAAGGTCAAGGCTGGAAGTGGCCTAAGTCAGGGCTGGACTGCCGTTCCCCTGCCCCAACCACTGCTCGAGGCTAAAACCAAACTCAACCCTTTGGGTGCCAGCCTGATGGCCGTAGCCCCTGGGCCAACCACCCGCAACTGCCCTATCCCGGTCTATTCTCAGATTCCTTCATATTCAAATCCGACCTCCCATGGGCGGCTGTACCTGGTGTACGCCCGTCTACAAACCGACGGTGGCTAGCACCCGAGCCCTCTCTTAGCTATGCATAAACCCCCTGGCTAAATGCGAAAGGCCAGAACGCTACAAAGCCGATGGTCTGCAGACAAGCCATGCGCAACATCTTCAAGTTGACGCCCAGGACATGAGCTCTTAACCCTCGAGGTCGCTCAAACCTCGACCCCAGCTGAGGAACCAACATGACCAATCGTTTGTGGAAAGCCGTTTTTCTGATAGGGCTGCTCATTGCGGCCATTGTGGGGCTTTTTCGCCCCTGGGAAGCCCGCAACCCGCAAAACCCTTTGCTACCGCGCGACGGCCTGATTCGCCTGGGCCTCGACCTGCAAGGGGGCCTGCGCATCACGCTCAAGGTAGTCAACCCCAACCCCGACCCGTCTGTTGCTAAAACCGAACTCGACGTAGCCCGCACCGTCATCGAGAATCGTGTCAATGCCATTGGGGTTGCAGAACCCCTGGTACAGGTGCAGGGCAACGACCGCATTATCGTTGAGTTGCCGGGTCTGAAGCAGGATCAGCAAGAGCGGGCCCTGGGCCTGATTGGCCAGACCGCCAGGCTCGAGTTCCGCATCGTTAACCAGGGGGCTACCGGCACCACGGTCGCCCAAATTAACGAGCAACTACGCAGCTCAGGCCTGAGTGGGGCCGCCCTGGCGGCGCGTCGAGCCGAGCTCGAGAAAAACCTGTACAAGCTCGAGGATCTGGGCCCTCCCCTCCTCACCGGCACCGACCTGCGCACCGCCAATGCCTCGTTCGACCAGTTTGGCCGACCCCAGGTAGATATGGAGTTCACCCCTGAGGGGGCCAAAAAGTTTGAGGAGGCCACCCGGGCCAACGTGGGCCGCCAGCTGGCTGTAGTGCTGGACGACAAGGTCTACACTGCCCCCAACATCCGCCAGGCCATCGCGGGTGGGCGAGCCGTCATCGAAGGGCTTTCGGGCGTGCAGGAAGCCTCCGACATCGCCCTGGTGCTGCGCTCGGGTTCGCTGCCGGTCAAGCTGGAAGTGGCCGAGACCCGCGCCATTGGCCCCACCCTGGGCCAGGATGCCATCAATGCCGGTATTCAGGCTGGGATTATCGGCACGGTTTTGCTTTTTGCCCTGATTTTCGCCTACTACGGCTTCTGGATGGGGCTGGTCGCCGCACTGGGCCTGATCTATACTTCCATCCTGCTGCTGGCCTCTATCTCCTTGCTGGGCGCAACGCTGACCCTGCCGGGCATTGCCGGCCTGATTCTGACTCTGGGTGCGGCGGTAGACGGCAACGTGCTTTCCTTTGAGCGCATCAAGGAAGAGCTCAAGATGGGCAAGAAGTTCCGCCAGGCCATTCCGGGTGGCTTCTCCCATTCCATCATCACCATTCTGGACGTCAACATGTGCCATCTGCTGGCCGCAGCCGCGCTCTACCAGTACAGCACCGGCCCGGTGCGGGGCTTTGCTGTGATGCTGGCGCTGGGGGTGGTAACTTCGGTCTTCTCCAACCTGATTTTTAGCCGCTGGCTCCTGGAAACCATTGGCGACCGGCGGGAAGTGAAGCCCCCCTACTGGCTGTGGGGCACCAAAATCAACTTCCTGGGCATCTCGCGCTACGTGACCGCCGCTTCGCTGTCCCTGGCGCTGGTTGCTGCTGGTGTTGTTTTCGTAAAGGGCTTCAACTTTGGCATCGACTTCACCGGCGGCACTGCTTTTACCATCCGGGTGCCCGAGAGTATCCGGGCCGACCAGATTCGCAGTTTCCTGGACAATACCGGTATCACCGAGGTGCGTGGGGCCGAGTCGGTCATCACCTCGCTTTCCAGCGTGAGTGGTAACGAGTACTCGGTACGCGTGCGGCAGGTGAGCGAGGAGCAACGCATCGAGCTGGAGAAGAAGTTCCAGGAAGGCTTACAGGCCACCATTCTGCAGTCCGAAACAGTAGGCCCGGCCATTGGGGCCGAGCTGCGGCGAAATACCATTTTTGCTGTGCTGGTGGGACTGGCGCTTATTTTGATTTATGTGGCCTTCCGCTTCGACTGGGTATTTGGGGTAGCCAGCGTGATTGCGGTGGGCCACGATGTGGCAATTGTGGCCGGGATGTACAGCTTGCTGGGATTGGAGTTTTCGATTCCGACAGTAGCCGTCTTGCTCACCATCGTGGGCTTCTCTATCAACGACTCGGTCATCATCTCGGATCGCATCCGGGAAAACCTCAAACTCATGCGGGGTCGCACCTACTACGAAATCGTGAATACCTCCATCAACCAGACGCTTTCCCGCACCCTCATGACCTCGCTCTCGACCATGCTGCCCATCCTGGCCTTGCTGTTCCTGGGAGGGCCGGTGCTGCGCGACTTCTCTCTGGCTATCTTTGTGGGCTTTATCGTAGGAACCTACTCCTCCATCTATGTGGTCTCGGCGCTGGTGGTCTGGTACAAAACCCGCGAACAACAGCGCAAAACCGCTACCAAAGCCCGCTCGGCCTGACACATTCCATCGCGTCTTGACCTTCCCTGGAATAGGGAAGGTTTTTTGATTTCATAAAGACCACACACCTCATACCGGATTCAAAAAGACAGTTTACAAATCCAAAAACACCAGAGGCTGTCTTTTTGAATCCTAGAGCACACCATTCCAAGGGGCGGTATCGCCCTCCGCTACGCGGATAACTTCGGCCCTGTTGATTCGTACCGAATGGTAACGAATCAAGCGAATCTGGTATCGCCTATTCGGCGCACGGCGTTCGCCATAGAGCGCTCTTCACATAGCATGAGCCTCCCGAGAATATAGAATCCTCTATCCGAGACAGAACAGCGGCAACGTCTGTGAAGGGCGCGATATGTATCCAGCATGGCCAAACCGCTGGGTGCAAGCACTTCTGTGGGGCAAATTGCCCTCTCGAGCTACGCTACCCTGGTGACATGAACCCATCTTTACAAGGGTATTTTCAAGCAGCCAAAGCCGTTTGGGAGGGGTTGCCCCCTGTCACCCGCTTTGGCGCACTAGACCAGCACACCTTAAAAACCTACCTACCGCAGTTGCAGCGCTGGGAAGATCCGATTATTAACGGCTTTTACGACACCCTGTTCAGCCATCCGGCTACCCGGTCGGTGTTCCGTGAGGGTGAGCGTGCGATGCGCGAACAGGTTTTGCGCCACTGGTACCGGCGCACCATTACAGGGCCCTTCAACCTCGAGTACTTCGCCTGGCAGATCCTGGTCGGCCAGGTGCACCAGACCCGCGGCATCTCCAAAGGCCAGGTAATGGTGATGTGGGGCTGGCTCACCGAGCAAATCTGGCAATTATCCCACATTAGCTTGCCTATAGACGAAGCCGACCAGCTCACAATGGCCTGGATGCGCCTGGCCAACTCCATCAAGGCTATGGCAGCCGACGAGCGCCTGGAAGCCTACTTACAAAGCCTAGAGCAGCAATCTGGGGCCAACCCCCGCATCCTGCAATCGGCGGCGGTGAGCTGGCTCGAGGAGCAGAGTAAAGGCTCTAACCGTAGCTAGAACGGCTACTCTTCTTCGAAATATATTTCTATCGCCGCCTCCCACCAATACTCGTTAATGCGCCCAGAACAACGAAATCTGCTGAGGGCTATGCCTGTCTCATCGGTAAGCACCCTTGGTCGTGGTCTATGCCGATATGGGCTATCCCGGCCATGCTTGGCTGCACTGCGCATTCGTGAGAAACGCTCTACTCCCACTCAATAGTGGCCGGGGGCTTGCTGGTGATGTCGTAGACCACCCGCCCAATTTCCGGCACCTGGCGGGTAATTTTGCGGGCCACTTCGTCCAGAAAATCCAGCGGCAAGCGGGCCCAGTCGGCGGTCATAAAGTCCACCGTGCTCACCGCCCGCAAGCCCAGCACATAGCCGTAGCTGCGCTCATCACCGATCACCCCCACACTCTGTATGGGCGTCAGGATGGCGGCCGCCTGTGAAACCTGGTCGTAGAGGTTCCAGTCGCGCAAACTCGAGATAAAAATATCGTCGGCACGGCGCAAAATGTCCAGCTTGTGGGGGGTAACCTCTCCCAGAATGCGAATCGAGAGTCCCGGCCCCGGAAAGGGATGGCGCATGCGGATGGGCTCGGGCAGGCCCAGCAGGAGGGCCAGTTCGCGCACCTCATCTTTGAACAGGTAGCGGAAGGGCTCGAGCAGCTCAAACTGCAAATCCTCGGGCAAGCCCCCCACGTTGTGGTGGCTCTTGATGTTGGCGCTGCCCTCACCACTGCCGGCCGACTCGATGACATCCGGGTAAAGCGTCCCCTGGGCCAGCCACCTATAGCCCTGGCTGGATAGCTGTCGGGCCTCGCGCTCGAAAACCCGAATAAACTCCCGGCCCACAATCTTGCGCTTCTGTTCGGGGTCGGTCACCCCTTGCAAAGCAGCCAGAAACTGCCCGGAGGCATCTACTACTCGTAGGGCCTGACCCAGAGGGCTCAAGGCTTGCTCGACCTCGAGGCGCTCGCCCAGGCGCAGCAGACCATGATCCACGAACACCGCAGTAAGCCGGTCGCCAATGGCCTGGGCCAGCAAGAGGGCCAGCGTCGAGGAGTCCACGCCCCCCGAGACCGCTAGCATCACCTTCTCGTCACCCACCCGGGCGCGGATGTCGGCGACCAGGCTTTCCAGGGTGTGCTGCGGCGTCCAGTCGCGGGTGACCCCGGCGAGCTTGAGGAAATTCTCCAGTACCTGCATACCCTTGGGGCTATGCACCACTTCGGGGTGAAACTGTACCCCAAAGGTGCGCCCATCCGGCGCGGCGATGGCCGCCACGGGGTTCTCCTCGGTTCTGGCAATCACACTCCAGCCCAGAGGCAACTCGGTGACGGCGTCGGAGTGGGACATCCACATCTGCAATTCGCCTTCCAGACCTGCAAAAAGTGGGCCGCTGTGAAAGACCAGGCTGGCCTTGCCGTACTCGCGCCGCCCGGCCCGCTCTACCCGACCTCCGTAGTGCTGGGCCAGGTACTGCATGCCGTAGCAGATGCCCAGGGTAGGCCAGCCCTGCTCGAGCACCCCCGGCGCAGGCCGCGGACTGGAGGGGTCGAACACCGAGGCCGGCCCCCCCGACAGGATGATGGCCTGGGGGTTTTCGGCCCGAATACGCTCCAGGCTGGCGGTTCCCGGCAAAATCACCGAATAAGCCCTGAGCTCCCGGATTCGGCGGGCAATCAGACGGGTGTACTGCGAACCATAGTCGAGAATAACCACGCTCATGCCAGCAGCATAAGGCTCGAGGCCATAAGCTCCAAGCCGAAGGATGCCAGCATCAACAGTGCTTTTGCTGCGCCCTGACCCAGACGGCTTTTTTATCTAAGGCTGATGGTTACACCGCCCGGGTTGGGCACCTCGATTAGTGATTCTACCGGGGCCCGGCCCTGCACGCGAACCCGAATGCGATAGATTCCGGGTTGATCAAACTCTACCTTTCCGGGTAGCTGGGCGACCTCGACGTTGAGGGGCATTTTAGAGCCTTCGGGTATTTCCAAAATAACCACACTTGCACTTGGGCCCGGCGGCTGCAGCCGAAACTCGACCGGATAGACTGCAGTTTGCCCCGTTGAAGGTGCCCTCGAGCGCAACCACAATCCAATCCCCCCCGCCAGCAACATAAGCGGAATAATTAGCAGCCAGAGGATCAGTGTGCGGCGGCTGGCAGGCGGCGGCTCGAGCACCTCGAAGGGCGGCTCGAGGCGATCCTCAATGCGAATACGGCGCGGTGGGGTGGTAGTCGGTAAGGGTACAGTCGGTTCGGTCACCTGTACCTTCAAGCTCTTGCTGGCCACAGGCTTGGCGGGGATAGGTTCTGGAGCTGGTTCGGTGGGTATCGGCAACGCAGGCGTGGCGACCGACACCGGGGGCAACACAAGGGCAGCGGCCTCAAGTTGCTCGATTAGGGCCGCATAGTCGAGCTGCCCCGTTACGTAGTTTTCCAGGGCTTCCCTCCAGGGCAGGGCCGGATAGCTATCGCCCGCAATTACCCGCACGGTGTTGAGCAAGCCCGCAAAATCCCACTTCTGCTCAGGGTTGGCTACCCCTACCCCACCCAGCCATACCCGGCTGCCCCTGGCCCAGACCAGCTCCGGGATGATGTATCCAACAGGAATATCGTTCTCCTGGGCCTGCTTTAGCACACCCAGCAGTTGCTTGACCCATTGCACCAGCCGGGCTACCTCTACCCGCCCCGCCAGCCAGGAGGTCTGCACCGCGCCCACGGGAATCTCCGCAATCCAGGCATCCTCCTCCCGGTCTATCCAGGAAAGGGTGTGGGGGATGGATAGTTTGGGTGGTTCCTCGAGCAGGGGCTTGAAGGCCAATACCTCGATGCCGGTTCGAATATCTTGTCCCTCATAGACCTCTGTGGCACCTCCCCCAGGCAGCGCAATACGTCCCCGTAACAAGTAGTGCCCCAGGCTTTCCATAACCTGTAGTATAGAGTACCAATCATCTGTTTTTGTGGCTAATCCAAAGCAACCATGCGCGTCCAGCGCAGTGATATTAGCCGCATGTTAAAAACCATAGCGGCCCCATAAGAATACCTCTGCTGCTAGGCAAGCCTCAAAAAAGGGTTGAGGCTAAAGACCCTGGGCTAAATGCCAGTGATCATCGTTAGAGCTACTTCAGATGCGGTACAAAATAACATCTCGTTGACACCCCATTTTTATAAATCCTATAATCAAGCAGGTATAACGACCTTTATCCCCAGAAGGGTTTTGTGTTGAAAGGAGCAAGGATGGAGTACAAGGTGACACTCTCCACCGAAGAAATAGTGCGAGGCCTCAAGCACTATCGCCGCATTGCCAAGCAGGATGTTCTTCGGGCGCCGGAGACACCGAACCCCGATATCTTCCGCCAGCACGCCGAAGCCCGGCGTGAAATTTATGCCAAACTGGCCGAGGTAGCCGAGGCCGAAGGCCCTGACGCTGTAGTCAGTCAAGCTCTGGCGCTGTATCAGGAACTGCCCTTCGTGACCGGGACTGCTGAGGATGCACACCCTGAGATCAAGGGGCAGGAAAATGCCCTCGAGAACTTTTTTCTGATGATTGGCCTCGACCCCAAGGTTCGCCGGGAGGCCCGCAAGGCGCGTAAGCCCGTGCAGTAGAGAAAACGGAAACAGGCGACAGGGGACATGGGAAAGCCGTGCCCCAAAGCTAATGGTTTACTTCTGGACTTTATCCACTCCTTATGAATCTTGAACTGCTAGCTGCCCAAGCCAGAACATGCGTAGCCTGTGGCCTTTCCAAAAGCCGTACCCACGTGGTTTTCGGCGAAGGTAATCCTGATGCCAAGTTGATGATTGTGGGCGAGGGCCCCGGCGAGGACGAAGATTTGCAGGGGCGGCCTTTTGTGGGACGCAGCGGACAACTGCTGGACAAAATCCTCGAGGCCGCCGGAATTCCTCGCCAGAGCATTTATATTGCCAACATCGTCAAGTGTCGCCCGCCGGGGAATCGTGTTCCAGAGCCGCTCGAGGCCAAAACCTGTACCTCGCTTTGGCTTCTTAAACAAATACAGCTCATCAAGCCCCAAATCATTATTCCCTTGGGTGCCACAGCGCTCGAGTTCTTTGCTGGGGAGAAACTCTCTATCACCAAGGTGCGGGGCAAGTTTTTCGAGTGGCAGGGCATCCAGATATTCCCCATGTTCCATCCGGCCTATCTGTTGCGAAACCCCTCCCGAGAACCGGGCAGCCCCAAACACTTGACCTGGCAAGATATTCAACTGGTCAAAAAAACCCTCGACCAACTCGGCCCCAAGCAGGGCGTGGAAATCAAAACTATCCAGCAGGAATCTTTGTTCTGAGAACTTGAACTTTGCGGCTTCCTTTCCTGACCCCACATGCCCCTCTCCCGCGCTGGCCTATTCCACCTGCTGGTGGTCTACCTGGTCTGGAGCAGCACCTATCTGGCCTTCAAGCTTGGCCTCATCCATGGCTTTGAACCGTTCTGGATGGGGGCTACCCGCTTTATTCCGGCCTCCTTACTGCTGCTGGGGTTTGCGGTCTGGCAGCGCTTCAGGGTACGGCTAACCTGGGCGGAGGTGCGAATGCTGGCCTTGTCGGGGCTGATGCTATGGCTAGGCGGTAACGGTCTGATTCTGATCGCCACCCAGTACGTCCCTTCCGGCTATGTAGCGCTGATGATTTCCACTGCGCCAATATGGACGGCCACGCTGGAGGGCCTGCTCGATCGTAAGCGGCCCCCCGTGCTCTTGATGCTGGGCCTTTTGATTGGTTTGCTGGGTATCCTGGCGTTGAATGTCCCCAAACTGGGCGAAGGCACCCCCACCAACCTGCTGGCCTTTGCGCTACTGCTCATCTCCCCGCTTATGTGGGCCAGTGGAACTATTTACACGCAGCGCCAAAGCCCTCGGCTCGAGCCCGTGGTGATCTCGGCATATCAACAGCTTTTTGGCGGGCTGGGGTTCCTGGTTCTTTCGCCTTTGCTAGGAGAGCAGTGGCATACCCCAACGCTCCTGGGCTGGGCGGCCAATCTCTACCTGATCATCTTTGGCTCCCTGATTGCCTACACCTCCTACATTTTTGCAGTACGGCTATTGCCCCTGAGCCTGGTCACCACCTATGCCTACGTAAACCCGGTGATCGCATTGCTGCTGGGTTGGGCCTTTTTACAAGAACCGCTGGGGGTTTGGACCTGGGTGGGCGCGGCCCTGGTGCTCCTGGGGGTGGGGCTGGTTTTTCGCAGCCGCATGAGGCCTGTTGTGCAAACCACGCCCTAGACCCGGTATAGAACTATGTACATACTTTCACGATATAATGTTTGTGAAGAAATTATTTGGTTTCTTCATCGCCGAGGATTCCCGGGCAGAACAGAACCAAATAGATAGTACTTTCCTGGAATGAGGGGGCTTGGGAACAACTCTCGAAGATAACTATCCAGGAAAAGCTGGTATTACCCCGCCGCACCCCAGGAGCGGCTCACAGCGCAACCATCGCTTTTTATGCAACCTCACTTTGTATTTACGAAAGCTGTGCGCTGCTGAGGGAAGCAACTTCGGTTTAGGAGCATACCCCACGGGATAGCTCAGTGCTTGAAGTGCCTCGAGCCCGTAAAAACCATCGCAACGCCCAGTTCGTTACAGGCCGCAATCACCTCTGCATCGCGTTTGGCTCCACCGGGCTGCACAATGGCCGTAACGCCAGCAGCCGCTGCTGCGCGTACCACGTCGTCAAAGGGGAAAAAGGCTTCGGAGGAAAGAACTGCACCCCTAGCCCGTTCGCCGGCATTCTGAATGGCCCGTTCAGCAGCCCAGATGCGGCTGACCGCACCTGTACCCATGCCCACCGTCACGCCGCCTTTGGCCAGCACCACATTGTTGGAGCGGGTGTGCTTGCCCACATACCAGGCAAACTTGAGGTCGAGCAGCTCCTGGGGTGTGGGGATTCGCTCGGTTACATAGGTCAGGTGCAGTTCCTCCCAGCGGCGCAAGTCCCGTTCCTGGGCCAGAAAGCCCCCCACCAGGGGGCGAAACTCCAGATGGTCGGCGTACTGGCGGGCTGCGACCAGCACCCGGAGGTCGGGTTTTTTGTTCCGAAACCAGTCCAGAGCCTCCTCGCTGACCTCTGGGGCGATGAGTACCTCGAGGAACGTTCCCCGGGTCGCCATCGCCGTCTCGAGATCCACCGGGCGGTTGAAGGCCACCACCCCCCCAAACACCGAGAGCGTATCGGCATCGCGGGCACGCTCCCAGGCGGTTTTAGGGTTGTCGGCCAGGGCTACCCCACACGGGTTGGCGTGCTTGACCGCCACACACGCCGGCAGCTCGAACTCCGAGACCAAAGCCCAGGCCGCATCGGCATCGGCGTAGTTGTTGAAGCCCATCGGCTTGCCGGAGCGCACCTCGGCGTGCAGCACCGGCCCGGTCTGGCCCTCGAGGGCATACAAGGCCGCCTCCTGGTGGGGGTTCTCCCCGTAACGCAGCTCGACCCCCGGCAGGCGCTCCAAGGTAAGCAGTTTGGTTTGGGGGAACTGCTCGAAGGCCAAAAACTCGGCAATGGCTGCGTCGTAGGCGGCGGTATGGGCAAAGGCCTTGTGGGCCAGGCGGCGGCGGAACTGGCTGCTGATCCCCGTCCGCAAGGCTTCCAGGACTACGCCATAATCGGCGGGGTCGCAGACCGGTAGCACGGCCTGGTGGTTCTTGGCGGCAGCCCGTAGCATGGCCGGCCCGCCGATGTCTATGTTCTCGAGGCACTCTTCAAAAGAAGCCCCCCGGGCCAGGGTTTCCCGAAAGGGATAGAGATTCACACAAAGCAGGTCTATGCGGATCAGGTTGTGGGCCTGCAACTCGGCTTCGTGATGGGGGCTTTTGGTAGCCAACAAGCCCGCGTGAATGCGGGGGTGCAGGGTCTTGACTCGCCCATCCAGGATTTCCGGAAAGCCCGTGATCTCGGATACGTAGGTTACGGGCAGCCCCGCAGACCCGAGGGTTTTGTGGGTTCCACCGGTTGAGACCAGCTCAAAGCCCAGGTCCAGCAAACCCTGGGCAAACTCCACCAGGCCCGTCTTGTTTGATACCGACAGGAGTGCGCGCATACCTGAAAATCATACCCTCCTTGAACACAGCTTCCGACCAGGGCTGCGGCTAGGGGTGGGTCCCAAAATCAACCAATAAACCCAAACAGCAAATCCCCCAACCTCCCTCGAGGTTATCACCAACGAGTTACCGAGCTCCAGCACAAAAACCGTTTGCGTAGAGGGGGCTTCTTCAAGTCGACTGACCCAATCCACAAGTTAGTTTTGACTTTGGTTGAAACAGGGATACACCCTGCGGCTAGTCCGGCCAAAACCGAAAGCCAGAAGCATCTGAAGAGTGGGCTCAAAGCCAACGAACCATATACCCCGCGCTCGCGCCTCACAAATGCCAGATTCGGTTGATTCGTTACCGTTCGGTAACGAATCAACAGGGCCGAAGTTATCCGCGTAGCGGAGGGCGATACCGCCCCTTGGAAGGGTGTGCTCTAGAATTCAAAAAGACAGCCTACGGATTTTTTGGTTTTGTAAACTGTCTTTTTGAGTCCGATATAAGCTATCCACAGCAACCATCCATTGGCACTTTTACAACGGTGTGAAAAGCCAAGGCCGGCTAGACTAAGGGTATGAGCACCGCTATTTACGACGGAATCAAGAAGGAAATTGTCGAGGCCATGAAGCGCGGCGACACCGCCAGCCGCGACTTTGCCCGGGTGGTCAAGGCCGAGCTCGACCGCAAAGGCGACGGCCGACCCCTGCCCGACGCCGACGCCGTGAAGATTCTCAAGGCCCTGCGGGTCACGGCGGAAGAGAACCAGAACGCGTTTGAGATGGCTTTCCTGGACAAATATCTGCCGCAGGAGATGAGCGAGGCCGAAATTGAAGCCTGGGTACGGGCCAATGTGGATTTCAGCTCGCTCAAGTCCCCCCTGGCAGCCATCGGCATAGTGACCAGGGCGCTGGGGCCGGTAGCGCCGGGGGACCGCGTGAAGAGGGTCGTCGAGAGAATCATCCATGGATAAGCCAGCCAATCCCTGGACCCGGCTAGCCCTCGAGGCCCTCACCCAGCAGCCCTACCCCATCGTGCGCGAGCAGCTGCGCACCCACAACGGGCGCGAGGTAACGCTTATGTATGTGCCAGGGCAGCACCAGTGGGTCTCCATTCTGCCCATCACAAAGCAAGGAAGCGTGCTGTTGGTGCACCAATACCGACACGTGTGGGGCGAGTACTTCTTCGAGCTTCCAGGGGGTTCGGCCGAGCCGGGCGAAACCCCCGAAGAAGGAGCCCGGCGCGAGCTGCGCGAAGAGTTAGGGGCCGAAGCCGGGGCGCTGCTTCCCATCCAGCCCTTCCGACCCCTGGCGGGCATCGTGGCCGCTACCATTCATCCCTTTGTTGCCCTGCATAGCCAGGTGGTACGGCCCGCCGAACCAGAGGACGGCGAGCTGATTGAGGTGGTGGAGTTTTCCCTGGACGAAGTGTACGGGATGCTGGACCGGGGTTTGTTGAACGAGGCCACCCATGTCATCACCCTGCTGCGGGCCAGGCCCATCCTTACCGAAATGGGTTATCTGAGCTAAAATATGAGTGTGGGAAGGGGGCGCAGCCGCTGGTGCTTCACCAGAGGAAAGTCCGGGCAGCACAGGGCATGATGCCAGCTAACGGCTGGGCGGGGTAACCCGACGGAATAGTGCAACAGAAAGCAGACTGCCGGGGCAACCCGGTCAAGGTGAAACGGTGCGGTAAGAGCGCACCAGTGCCCCTGGAAACAGGGGCAGCTAGGCAAACCCCATCTGCTGCAAGTCCCGTAAGTCCGACAGGCAGAACTGACCCGGTTCGCTACGACCTGCGGCGGGGACGCTCGAGGTGAGCGGCGACGCTCATCCCAGAGAGATGGCTGCGAAAACAGAACCCGGCTTACGCCCCTTCCCTCACCAGAGACGTTGTGGCCACCTTTGGCGATTCAAAAAGCTGAGGGTGGCTTCACTTTTGCAAAGGTTACGTCCATTCGCCCAACTTTGGCGGCACATATCCACTAGCCTTGCGGTTGTCTCGGCAGGCAGCAATGCCGATGGCGTGGTTTAGAGCGGTACAATCCCAGCTATGAACCGCCGCCTTATCGGCAAAGAGCTATTGCGCCCAGCCGAGGAGCGCGGCCCCAACGGTCGCAGACTGTGCCGATACGTGCATTGCAACAACGAGGTACCGCCGGGTCGACGAACCTGGTGTAGCGACGTATGTGTACACCAGTACCGCCTTCAGGCCCACTGGAGCTATGCCCGGCAACATCTGCGAAAGCGCGAGAAAGGCGTTTGTCAGGTATGCGGAATCAACACCCGCCCCATCAAAAGCGCCCTGATGAAACTGTGGAAGGCGGCGGTGCAAATTGCACGTGAAAACCGGCTACATCCAAATCTGTATCACCTCGAGGCTTACCGCACGCTGGCTTTGCAGTACGCCCAACTGACCCGGCAGCTTACCGAGCGTGGCTTTCATGGCTTTCTGCCCGAACTACCCAGAAGCTGGCGGCCCCGCAAAGCCTGGAAGACCCCCTCGGACCTGTGGGAGGCTGACCACATAATTCCGGTAGTGGAGGGCGGCACCCATGCGCCCAGCAACTTGCGAACCCTCTGTCAGCCCTGCCATAAACAAAGCACCCGGGCGCTTGCGGCCAAACGCAAAAAGCATAGGGCCGTTGCAGGATAACAACCCAGAGCAGCACCAGACCCCCACCCAAGTTGAGCCGGGCGCAGGCGCTCCCTAAAGATTCCGGCCCGGCCCATCCCCGGAATCTATTGGAAGAAGGCAACTCCAAGTATTAAGTCCCTTCAGGTGATTCTGCCTGGAACCTGCCTGTGGCGCAACAATGGTGCATCTATTATGGGACGTTTTCTACGTCCCAAACAACACAAACACGCCAGAGTGTCGCATAACGAGATAAATTTCAAAATGAGAAACGAGATAAATTTCAAATTCTCATGTATTGTTATGCAGATTAACTGTATTGTTATGCAGGTCAGCGGTGACGGAGCCTGTGGCTGGTAGAGCTTTTTCAGAGTAACTGATTTGCATCATTTCCACCTTCCGATGGCGATGGCTTCTAGTGTTAAGCCCGAGCCCGTATACTCATCTCCACTACCAATCTGGTATTTCCGCACACGGGCTTGGGTCGTGGACCAAAGCGTAAAATCGTTGGTATGTATGTAGCCCGGGTCGTGGGAAATAAACGAAACAATAGGTTTCGCAATAAATGTCGCAGGGAATGTCCAAGTTTGAGGGCTACTTCCCGCCAGTCCCTCGATTAACCAACAAATCTGCGTCCCATCGCCAAATCGGTATGCTGCGCCATTGGCATTCGATATATATTGTTGGCCTGTGGCAGCCCACGCGGTCCAACTGCCACCAGCCAACATCCGGTAATATATATATGGCTCAGTCTCTGGGTAATAAATCTGTTGCGTCCGTGCTCCAGCTCTATGGACTACTAGTAGCCCAGGTGAAGTAGTGGGAGGCGCCGCATTTGAGCCTCCCCCCAGCGCCGCCGACTGGATTTGATATCCACCCGCGTTGGCTAGTGTATTCCAGTCTGTCGCTACGTTAATCGTTCCGCGATCGCTGTATAACGAGGGCGACGCGAGCACGCTGCCAGCAGTTAGCAGCGGTACCCCTCCTGAGGATCCAAGTAAAATCTTCCCGACTCCCGTACCCGATTGCTGGCCTCCCAGCAGCCAATCCCCACCAGCGGGAGTGATTGTAGGCGCATTCCGAATAGGGGCCAGTTTCTGCGCCGTTACGCTGCCATCGGGATGATCCAAAGTGCTGGCGGTGCGGTGGGTGGAAAGGGTGGTGCCGCCCTGGGCAGTTTCGAGGTTGTCGACTCGAGACTTGAGTCGCTCACTCCGATTCAAAATGCGCTGAAACAGCAGCTCCAGGGGGCCAATGTTTCGCGGCTCGCCGGGTAGCGGCACCTGAAAATCTGTTTCCCATTGATCTTGCGGCGTTAGGTTCTTGGGCATTTTTTCCTCCTATACGATTACAGTAGGTTCGGGATTCCACGCTCCGCCGCTGTCCCAGAGCGTGCTGTCATCCCAAACGTCCTTAAAGCCGGGTATGTAAAAAGCTGTTCGTAGTTTGGCATGCGCCGGTTTCACCTCCTGAATCAGGGCAGGAATCCGAGATAACTCCGTGAGTGATAGGCTATATTCCCAGGGCGTCCCATCGTCCCATGCTCCCCCGTCGTCCCAGCGGTCGGTGGTGTAAGCGGGGATCCTGGGCCAGACCCAGACGGAGAACTCCGCCCAAATAGCAGGATTGTTTTTATAATGCTCGTAAATAAAAACATCGTACCCCGCAGCCTCGATCCAGCGGCGCATCCCGTATTCTGTTCCGCCCCACCGCCAGAAATCCCAGGCCGCGAGCACTCGTGCCCTAAATGCCTCGAGGCTTTCCCCTGGGTACCTGGTCAGTCCACGCTCGGTGCCAATCAGGGTAAGGGCGTCTTCGGGTGCCCGCATCACCACGCGGACCAGCAGGCCTGTGCTGACGAGCGCAGCATATTCGTCCAGCGCCTTGCCCCATCCAGCCAACAATGCCCGACCTCTGGGGCCCTGCAGCCAGGGCGGGGCCAGCTCGGGTAGCCAGGATTCGTAAAGTTGTACCGGCACAAGATCCATTCTTCCTATACCTCCTGAAAGGTGGCGTTTAGGTTGAAGCTGGCTACCTGGATCGCAGCCAGGGTCTGATCTGTGGCCGGCGCGCTCAGAGCCACGTCCAACACGTTCGAAGTAAATAATGCTTCTATCAGGGCCGAGCGATAAACCACAGCGCCGATAGGGAGGGCCCGTTGAAATGCGCTCAAACGCTGGGCCACCTCGGCCTGAACCTGGCTGAGGAAGCCGGCCCGGAGGCGGATAGTAGCTGTGATAAGAATGCTGAGCGGCGTGGCAGCGTAGACCTGCACGTCCGCGGTAAGGGGTTTTCTCTGCTGTATGTGCGTGTTGGCGGTGGCCACTGCGCCGCTGCTTAGGCCCCCCTCGCCCCAGAGCACCACGTCCACCGTGCCCTGCCCTCGGGGGTGGTTATCCAGAACCCGTACCTTAGTCACGCTGGGCGTACTGCTCAGGGCCCAGCTTTCGTAGGCCGCGCGGGTCGCGCCATAGCCCAGTTCTCCCCAGCGCAGGCGGCAGCGGTTGCGGTAGGATTCGTCGCTCTCTGTGTCAATCGCCGCTTCCGAAATTGCGATGTTGGTCGTGGTCACGCCGGGTAGGGGTGTAAAGAGTGTGTTGGCTGATCCAAGCGTAAGGTTATAGGCCGCCCCAGGCTGCTCGGCCCGGAATTCCACGTCGAGCGTGCCTCCAAGCGGCAGGGTGCCACCGCTTAAGTTGTTAAAGCGAAGGCCTGCTGCGTTCCCCACCCAGAGCTGTCCGGGCTGGATACTGTAGGGGCCGAAGCCGGCCTGGGCGGTGAGTCGGAAGGTCTGCCGCGCAAATGTGGCCTGCTTGCGGCTCAGGCCGTAGGCGCTCTGGCCCAGCAAGTCCAGGTAGTCGCCCTCGGCTAAATCTAAAAATCCCGATTTGGCGATTTGCAACCGCAGCGCCTCGAGGTCAGCAATCCCGGCAGCCTGCAACTCCACCAGGGTTCGCTGGACGCTTCCCTCCACCCAGTCGGTGGGGGCATATCCCTTCCCTTGTAGGTAGGTAATCAGCGCGGCCATGATCTGGTCGCGAGAACGGGGTTGTAAAAGCTGTTGTAAGTCAGGCACGCAGCACCTCCACGCTCAGGTCGCTGATGCGCACCACCAGGCTGAAGGGGCCCTCCTCAGTCTGCAGCAGGATGTCCAGATCGAGCTGGTTCCGCTGCGGCTGGCTGGCGCTCACCTCGGCGCTCAGGATGCGGGGGTCAGCCTCGAGGGCGTTCGTCGCCCGCACCTCGATCTCAAAGAGGGTTTCGGGGGTGATCTCCTGGTTCAAAAATTGCTTGAGGTCGAGCCGGTACTCCGGCGCATAAAACAGGCTGCCGGGCGCTGTGATCAGGCAGCGCGCTGCTGCCTCGGCCAGGTTGTCCAGGCCGCTTTTGAGCGTCCAGGATAGGTCGGGCAGCGCGGATAGATCGGTTCCGAAATCGGCCATATGCTTACCCCGAACTGGTCTTCGACGATCCACTGATGATGGTGCCTGTCACAGTAGCCGTGCCGGGCTGCACGCCGGACACCTGGATCTGATCCCCCACGCGGGCTACCGCTGGGCCGCCGCCGGCTAGCTCTACGATAGGAGCGTCCACCATCACTTTCACACTGGCGGCCAGCCGCACCTCCCGCAGCCCCTCCCCCCGCCACAGGTCGCAGTAGCGCTGCTCGGGATCGCCCCGGTGGAAGCCCACCAGCACCCGGGCCCCCGGCGAGACCTTGACGCTAACCCCCGGCAGGCCCAGCCAGATGGGCACCCGGGTCAGGGCGCCCAGGCGGGGATCGTCTACCTGCACATCCACGTGCATGTCCTCGTAGTCTTTAAGGATGCTGCCGGGGTACAGGGCCAGGTAGTCGAGGTGCGCCGGGCGAGCCAGTTGTTTGATGGCGTTGGTCAGTCGTTCTTGCATCCAGCCTCCTTAACCTATATAGATGGCGGTGCGCAGCTTGGCTCCAATCTGGTGAATCACCCGCTCCACCCGGCCCAACTCCCGCACCTGGCCGTCCCAGAGGCCCCTGAGCACGACTCCGGGCCGGAGCGCAGGCATCGGCAGTAGTGAAAACCAGCCCCGCTGGGGGGCGGCATCAGCCACCACCGCCCCCTCCGGCCCCTGCGGCCAGGCCTCGGCCCCGGCCCAGGTTGTGCCGTCGGGCAGCACCCGCCAGGCTCGGTCGGGCAGCCGCTCCATCACCGCCTTAAGGGCCTCTGCGGCAGTACCGCCGCGACGAGCCCAGCGTACGAATACGGTGGGCAGATCCAGTTCCCCCGGCTGCTCCCCTGCTTCGGCTAGCAGGTCCCGTACCACCAGCGAGGCCGGCACGCCCTGGTAATCCTTAGGGGGCAGGATTTTGGATAGCCCATCGTAGCCGCCGACCAGAAAAACCTCGGTTATACCTGCGCTGGGACCGCCCCGCCGCACCGTGGTGCGGTAGGTGGTGCCGTCCTCAAATCTCAGGGTTACCGCCTCGCCAATTTCCAGGGCTTCCTCCCCCAGCCTCAGCTCGGCCAGCGGCCGGCCTATGCGGGGGATTGTGATAATCCCGCTGCTGACGGGAATGTCGTTTGCAAAAAGAAAGCTCAAGGCCGCACCCCCTTTGCGCTGGGCGGATTGGCCAATGCCCGCTGCTGGGGGATGGGCGTCCCATCCCGGTCGGCCCCGCCGGTGTCGCCATCGGTTCCCTGCCCCCCGCCCTGCCTGCCCACCTGGGTGGCTTCGGCCTTCACCTTCTTGTAGCTGGGCCGCCACTCCCGCATCTGCAGGGTGGCCGTCCATCCCTTCACAGGATCATACGGCGGCTCCTCGATGCCGAAGATGTACAGGTGGGTGATCCCGTGCCGCCGCAGGGTGGGGTGCACCGGCTGGTACACGTCGGGGGCTTTCTGCTCCTTGCCTTTGGGGCGGAAGAGCTGGATCAGCTTCTGGAGCTTGTTGAACTCGCTCTCCTTCCAGACCCGGATTTCCACCGTGACCTCGGCATAATCAAATCCTAGGTAGGTGTACTCAACCCCCTTCTTCGGAATTTCGGTGCTCTCCTCCTTGAGCGTTCGGCGCACCGATACCTGCACCACACCCTCGATCTCGTTCTGGCCCCGGGCCCGGGGCCTGACAGCGATGCGCTTACCTGCCGGACCCACAAAAACAATCTGGTCGCGCTCCATCAGGCACCCTCCTCAATGGCGGCCCGCTCGAGGGCCTCCAGGATGGCCTCCACCACCAGGGTTCTGGCCTCGCTGGGGGTCTGGGCCTGCTGCAGCACGATATTGCCGATATGAACGTGCACCTCGCGGGTAACGGTGGCAGCCGAAGCCCCTGCACCCGCGGCGATAACGGCCGCCGGCATCTGGGGGGCGGCCGGAATGGCCGCCGTGGCCAGGGCCAGCCCCGCGCCGGCTACCGCCCCGCGCATAGCCAGCAGGCCGCGCTGCAGGCCCAACCCACCCTGCTCCCCGATGCGGGTCAGGGCCCGGCTGGGGGAGCGCACCTCGAGGCCCTCCCGGGCCCCGCCCACCGCCTGCAGCGCCAGCCCCTTGGCCGCCTCCCAGATTTTGCCGGGCGCGGCTTTGAGGCCGTTCCACAGGCCGGTCATCGCATTGCGGCCAATCTCCAGCATCAGCCCCGGCAGGTTGGCCAGGGCGCTGCGAATGGTTTCCGGTAAGCCTTTGGCCCAGGCAACCAGCTCCCCGCCCTTGGTGATGATGGCCCCCCATACGGCGTTCACCCCATCGCGGAACCAGCCCAGGCGCTTGTAGGCCAAAATCACAGCCGCCACCAGGCCCCCTACCAGAGTGATCACCCAGCCCACCGGCCCCATCGCCAGCAGCCAGCAGCCTGCCATCCGGGCTGCGGTGGCTACCCAGACCAGGCCCAGGCGCAGCAGGGTGCCGGCCAGGCCGAAGGTCAGGGCGTTGAGCAGGCGGAGCCCGGCGGTGAGCACCAGGAGGGTGCCCACCAGGGCCAGCCCCCCGGCGTTGGTTCCGGCCAGGCCGGCCTGGTTGGCCGAGAGGCTCCGGGCCAGGCTGCCCAGCAGCGCAATGCCCGGCTCGAGGGCCCTCCAGATGCCTTGTAGCATGGCAAATCCGGCCTGCATCCCGGCAAAAAATTGCCTTGCATACCCCAGGGCCACCGGGAAGTAGGCCCGGGCGGTCTGCACCAGTGCTGTGGCCCGGTTCAGGAATGCCAGGATGGCCTCGCCCGCTTGTTTAGGCTCGCTAGCCCGGGCCAGGGGCCCGAAGGCCGCTTGCATCAGGCCTCCGAGCCCGGCCTTGAATCTCGCGGCGATAGCCGCCCCGGGGCCCTGGCTGAAGTCGGTCAGGGCGGCCAGGTTGCTGAGCATCTGCTTGAAGGGCTTGAGCGGGCCGCCGTCGCCCACGTCCATCTGGCTGAAGAGCTCGAAGGGGCGGCTCTTGAGGGTCGAAATCAGCCCGAAGATACTAACGCTCTGCTCCTCCATCAGCCCGCCAAATCGCTTTTGGATGATCTGGCGCACCGCCAGCATGGCCTTGTTCACGCTACCGACATAACTCCCGCTCTTGTCGAACTTGAGCCCCTGGGCCTCCAGCAGCTCCCGGCTAATGCCCAGCTCCCGCAGCCGCTCAAAGGCCTCGCCGAAGTTCCCTGAGCGCAGGCGGGTCAGGGGGCTGATGGCGTCCTCCAGCCGCACCCCCATCGCCGAGGCCAGGTCGCCGGCGTCCTTGAGCAGCCCTTGCAGATTTTTGACATTCACCCCGGCGGCCAGCAGTTGCTTACCACCGGCCAGGACTTCCTGGGTCTCGAAGGGCGTCCGGGCCGCAAACCGGGCCAGCATGGCATAGGTTTCCTGGGCCATGCGCCCGGCGTCCGCACCGAACTGGGGCCGCAGCATCACCCGCAGGCTGATAAGCTGCTGCTCCTTGAAACCCAGAGCGTCAAACACGCTCTTGGTGGCCAGCCCGGCGGCCCCGGCGATGAGTAGGTTGGGCAGGCTGGTCAGGCGGCCAACCAGGCCGCTTAGCGATGAATAGGCATTCTGGGCGTAGGCGCGGATGCTGCCCAGGTGGCGGCCGGCCGCCCCCACCGCTGCCAGGGCCCCCACCAGGCGCCGCGCGGCAGCGGTCGATATGCCGAAGCTACTGGAGATGGCCCGAGCTGCAGCCGCACTGTCTCGGCCCGAGCCCTGCAGCTGGGTGCGGATGCGGCTCAACCCCGCCGACATGGCCCGCGACTGGGTCACGAAGTTGTTACGCAGCCCAAAAAACCAGGTCAGGCGCCTCATGGTTTCTCCTCGAAATGGCCCAGCAGCACCGCCGCCTCCAGCGCGGCCCCGGCCAGGGCCTCGGGGCTATCCTCCCCCCGCCGATAGGCCAGCAGCAGCTGGCCCGCGAACAGGGGGCGATCGCGGTGCTTCATGGCCTCATTCAGCAGTTCAGCGGATTTTTTGAAGGAACTCCGTCTCGGCCATCTGGGCGATGGCCGCCAGGTCCTGGCTGATCACGTCGGCCAGGCCGGGGTAGTCCTCCAGGATCTGCTCGAACTCGGTTTTGTCGGGGTACACCAGGGCCACCTTGGCATATTTTTCCCCGATGGCGTAGGTATCCAGGGCCAGCTTCTGGCCGCTGGCGGCCTTGTCCAGGTCGGCCCGCATGAGCCGGTATTCGCCCTTGGATAGGGGGCGAAACACCAGCACCCGGCCCTGGCGCACCAGGGCAAACAGGCGTTCGCCGTGGGCTTCAATTAACTTGTTGAGGGTGGTAGGGGGCAAAAGGCCCTCGAGCTCGTCCGATAAAATTTCGGGTTTTCCCATGTTTTGCCTCTAAAAAAGCGGGCCCCGTTTCGGCGGGGCCCGGTGTTAACTCAGAAGGTGGCCAGGTCGCCGGGCACCACGTCCAACGCCTTGCAGGTCAGCTCGGCCATCAGGGCCTCCGCGCCAGGGCTGGCCGAGAGGGCGTCGTTGAGGATGCGCAGGTCGTTCAGCTTGTCGATGATGACGTTATCTTCTGTGTCCACGAAGGTGACCGTCGCATTGAACGATTTGCGCTTATATTTAGCCCCCAGCTTGGCCCGGAACTGGTGCCACTGATCCACCGGCATCTTGATGGTCACGTCCGCCGGGGCCATCTGGCCGGGGGTTCGCCCCACCGGCTTGCCCCCGGCGTAGATGTATTCCTCGGAGACCTCGCCGGTGTTGTACTCCAGCTCGACATTCACGGGGATGCGTTCGCCGTCAAGGTCGAGCTGGATGCTCGAGTTGTCGTACACCTTACCGTTGCGTACAGTAATCGCCACGCGCCACCTCCTAGGCCGCTACCGGCTGCAGTTGCGGGTTGAAGAACCGCACCTTGCCGGTGATCCGCTCGGCGTAGCCCAGCGGGACGATGCTGATGTCGTAGGGGATGGTCTTGGTGCTGAGGATGTTTTCGGCCCGGTCAATGCGCACATATACCGCCGGCTGGTCGGTGATCTCGTCAATCGAGACCTTGCCCCGCAGGGCGGTGCGCACCAGCCCCTGCACATAGGCCTCGATGCGCAAGGCCTCCCGCTCCAGGATCCGCCCGGTCTGGGCCGAGACCTGGATCTGCTCGTTCAGCCAGCGCAGCCAGGCCCGGTAGGCCGTCTCGCAGGCCACGTCCATCACCTCGCGGAGCTGCACCTGCTCGTAGTCGCTGCCGGGCGGGGCGAAGAGGCGCCCCCGGGTGATATAAAAGCCGCCGTCGATGGTGCGCAGCGTGGCGAAGCGGGCGGCATCCAGGCCGGGCGTCACCGATTCGTCCCCGTATAGCTTGACCACCGTCTTGAGGGCCCCCGAGGCGTAGCGCCCGGGGTGCTCCTCCACCGGCCGCCCGCTGTAGCGCCCTGCAATCACCCAGGTCGAGGGGCGCTTCATCACCAGCCCGGTGATGGGGCTCACCACATCGGCGTACCGGCCGGCGGCCCCCACCCGCACGCTGGTAAAGCTGGCGAAGGCCGTGATCAGGCTGGCATCGGTATCGTCGGCGGTATCCAGAATGGCATGGATAAAGCGGGGGTTATTGGGGTCGTTGGCCCGGGTTTCCAGGGCGGTGTTGACCGCAGCCGCCACCGTCGCGCTGGCCACCCCCACCACGTGAATGAAGCGGTAGGAGAGTTCGGTGCGGGCAAATAGGGCGTCCAGGGCGGCGATGAGGTCAGCGATGGTGTAGCCCGGGGCCGTGCAGTTCGCCGTGTAGGTATCGCCCACCACGAAGGTGCCGTCGGCCCAGGTCAGCGTCAGGCCGGTGTCGGGGATGACGTACACCCCGGAGACCGGCACGGCCGTCTCGGGGCTATAGGTGTTGCCGCCGTCCAGCGAATACTCGAATGCGGCCTGGGCGGCCGCCAGATTGGCCGCGGCCCGGGTGATGCGAATGCGCAGCTTGTAGTCGTCCTTGGGGGTGCTGCCCGTCAGGGCCAGCGTGGCCGTGCCGGTACCGGTCTGGGTGACCGTCCCGGCCACCCCGGCGATGCTGGGGTTGGCCGCGACACAGATCACGGCCTGGGTGCCCTCGCCGAAGGCCAGGGCGGCCGCCTCGGCCAGTTTGCCCCCGATGCGCTCCCTGGCCCCCTGGGGGCTGGTGATGGTCACAATCTGATTGGCCCCCAGGAGGGTCGCCACGCCGATTTTGACGTGGACGCCCTCGCCGCTACCAGGTATGGAGCCGATGCCAAAATCCTGCGGTTTAACTTCTACGCGGGGCAGGCCGGTCATCGGCTACCTCCTTCGGATCCGATGGGTTCGTTGGCGGCCTCGGCAATGCCCCGGTCGAATGCCGCCTTGGTCAGCTCCTGGCCCACCACCCAGCGGTGTTTGGCTCGGGCCGCCGCCAGCAGCCAGTCGGGGGTGCCGGCCTCGGCGGCCAGCTCCTCCACGGTGTGCAGCCGCTTCGGCTCGGGGTTGTTGGTCTCGTTCTTTGCCATTGATCCTCCTAGGGCAAAATTTCGGTCTGGTCCAGCAGGGCCCGCTCGAGCCGCACATATACCCCGGGCTCCGCCGCCCCCACCTCGGCCAGTACCCGGAAACGCAGCTGATAGCGCCGCTTATCGGCCGGTAGGGCCGCGGCCTGGCCGGTCTCGTCCTCGTCCCAGCCGCTGGGGAAGAGCTCGAGGCTGCTCCCACAGATGCGCCGCAAGGCCGCCACGCAATCGGATAAAACGTCCTCCACCACGGGGTAGCTCTTTCCCCAGATGTGCAGGGTGTAGCCGGCCAGCCGGGTATATGGCGGTCGGGGCCGGGGCTCGGCTGGCGGGGTTCCGGCCAGGGCCTCGCTCGAGGTGGCCCGGCCATCGGGGGAGGTAAAGGTGTCCTGCCCCGGCACCAGCACCAGCTTGAGTGGCGCATCCAGCTGGTTCAGGGCCTCCGGGCCCAGCTCGAGTTTGACCTGGGGCGGCAGCTCGGCCCGGAGCCGCTCGAACAGGGCCTGGGTCAAGTCAGCTCACCGCCTCCCGCAGGCTCTTGCCGGGGCGGAAGCGCGCCACCGTTTGAGCGGGGATTTGAATGGCCTCCCCGCTGCCCGGGTGGGTACCCGCGCGGGCAGCCCGTGCCCTGGTATAGAACGTCCCAAATCCGGAAATCTGTACTTCCCTGCCTTCGCTCAGGTTGGTTTTGATGGCGAGCAGGGTCGCCTCGAGGGCAAGATGGGCCTGCTTCTTGCTCAGGCCTGTTTGAGTTTGGATATGCTCAACGATTTGAGTTTTATTCATCGAATCGGGGTCTGGGGTGTGAGACCTTGACCAAACTTCGTTTTGGTCAAGGAGGTAGAGCCCCAGGCCGCCATCAGGCGGCTGTACCCACTCACCTCCTTCAAGAGTTGAAGAGTTTGGGCTATTCTGCTTCTGTGAAGCTCACCGCCAAGGTCAAGCTCCTGCCTACGCCGGAACAGCGGGGGTATTTGCTGGACACCCTGCGGCGCTTCAACGCGGCCTGCAACTACATCTCGGACGTGGCCTGGGAGACCCGAACCTTCAAGCAGATTCCCCTGCACCACTGGGTCTACCACACGGTCAAAGACCGCTTCGACCTTTCGGCGCAGATGGCGGTGCGAGCCAACGCTAAGGTGGTGGATGCCTACAAGCTGGACAGACAAAAGCCACGCTCCTTTCGGGAGTTGGGGGCCATCACCTACGACGACCGGGTGCTCTCCTGGAAGCTGACGGCTTCCACCGTGTCCATCTGGACGCTTCAAGGACGGCAAACTATCCCCTTCGCCGCCGGGGAGTACCAGCGCAGGCTGCTCCGGACCCGGCAGAGGGAGACCGACCTGGCCTACGTGGGGGGTGAGTTCTACCTCTTCGCCACGGTCAACGTTGAGGAGCCCGAGCCCGTGGAGGTCAAGGATGTGCTGGGGGTGGACCTGGGCATCGTCAACATCGCCACCGACTCGGATGGCGAGACCTACTCGGGTAGCCACCTCAACTCGGTCAGGCACCGCCACCGCCGCCTTCGCCGGAGGTTGCAGAAGAAAGGCACCAAGGGGGCTAAACGCCGTTTGAAGAAACTTTCGGGTAAGGAATGGAGGTTTGCCAATGATGTGAACCACACCATCAGCAAGCGCATTGTGGAGAAGGCCCAACGCACGAATCGGGCGGTTGCTCTGGAAAACCTCAAGGGCATCCGTCAGAGGGTCAGGGTTCGACGGCCTCAGCGCTCCACGCTGCACAGTTGGGCGTTCCACGACCTGGGACAAAAACTGGCCTACAAAGCCCAGAGGGCCGGGGTCAGGGTGGTGTTCGTAGACCCCCGGAACTCCAGCCGGGAGTGCCCTTGCTGTGGGCATGCCGAGAAGGCCAATCGTCCCGACCAAAGCACATTTAGATGCCGAGTCTGCGGGTTCGCTGACCATGCGGACAAGGTGGCAGCCCTGAACCTTAGGGTTCGGGGCTGGGCGGCTGTCAACCCGCCGAACGTGGGGGAAGCGAATCGTGTTCTGCATGGTTCTGTCCCTGCAAGCCCCTACCAGAGCCCGTTAGGGTTTGGTAGGGGTAGTTGACGGGATTTCCTTGTCCAGGTAGGCCCGCACCGCCTCTTCCAGGGCCTGCTCCCACCTGGGGGAGAGTTCAGGCTCGGGCATGAAGGGCCGGGCAGGAATCTTTACCTTTGTGACCGTCACCCAACGTTTGCCTGCTTTGAAGCGCAGGGCCTTTTTCTCTTGCGGGGTGATGGTGGCGCCGTACTGGTGGGTGGCCGCGTACACCACGTTGGTGCCGATCTCGAAGCCCTGGGGATCGGTTTTTAGGGCCGACTGCGAGGTCATGGAGCGCTGCAGCCGGGCGGTCTTGCGCAGGGTCTGGCCTCCGGTGGCTTCAGCCCGCGCCGAGGGCTTCCAGGGCCGATCCCAGGGGTCTTTTTGCCCCGCGAAGGACTCGTCGATCTGGTTCAGCGCCGCCTGGCCCAGGTTCTTCGCCAGGCCCTCGGCAAACTGCGGCTGGCGCAGCCTATCGGCAAATCGGATCAGCCGATCCAGCTCGCGGAAAGACCCGGTGATGCTCATGGCCGCCAGCGGGAGGGGATGCGCCCAACGGTGGTCACGGTGTCCCAGTTTTGCAGCGGGGTCAGGCGCAAAGCTGTTTTCCTTACGAACCAGCGCCCGCGATCGGCGCGGGTATTCTCGGCCACACTGGGCACCCCGTCCACCTCGCCCACGTAAATCCCGATGTGCCCCTCGCGGTCTGGGGCGGTGCGGGGGGATCGGGGCGCCTCGTCATAGGGCAGGCTGCTGAAGAGCAGGTCGCCCGGCTTGATGATTTTGAGGAGGGCCGCACGTTCGGCGGCCCGGGCCGGGTCCCGATCCACGCCGGTCACATCCCAGTCCAGCCGGTCAATGGCCCGCTCCACTGCCGTCGCCCAGCGGCTGCGGTCAGGGTCGGCCCGCACCGAGTCCAGGATGCGGCTATAGAGCAGCCAGCGGTTGGTCTGGTAGGCCCGCGCAATGGCCTCGAAGGCGAAGGCCACACACCAGCCCGGGGCAGTCACAAAGCCGGGCAGTTCCCGGCGGACGGCCTGCAGGGCGATTTCAGTAACTTTACTGGTGTTTGTGATATTATTCACCTCCTCCTTGTAAAATCGCTTTTACGGCTGTTTGAGGCCGTCCCCCTATCCGTGGGTATGGCAAGGGCGGGGCTGCGCAAAATTGACCCCACTGGCTCGCTTACCAGCCCTTTAGTTTGTCCCTTCCAAACACCCGGCCTGCAGACTCGATCTCCGGCTGGGCCTCCGAGACCACCACCCCCCCCTGGGTGGCCCCGGGGGGGATGGGCGAACCATCGTCGGCAGGGATCTGCGCCTTGCCCTCCGCCACCAGGCGCAGCCATTTGAGGGCCTCCTCGTAGTCGCGCACCACCACGTCGTCGGCCGTGCCCTCCTGGAAGCCCCGGCGGGCCAGGATGAGATAAAACGCGATGTCGGCGTTGATGCGCTTGAGGGCCCGCACTGGGGGCAGGGGCAGGGTGTAGCGCTGGCCCACGAAGCTGTCGATGATATCGGCGGCATCCTGCAGGGCCGCCTGCGCCCGCTCCTCGGCCAGCGCCGTCCAGGTGCTGGCTTCCGGATCCAGGGCGTAGCGCATGGCCTCCTCCCGCTTGCGGGTTTTGAGCTCGGCAGTGTTGAGGTAGGGCATTATTTCCCTCTGCGCCTGGGCCGGGCTGTCTCCGCCTCGGGCGCCCCTTCGGCGGGCTCGAGCGCCAATATCTCCACCCTGAGCAGGGGATCGGCCTGCAGGCGGGCCAGTTCCTCGGCCGAGACCTCGGCCTCCTGCGGCGCGGGCCACCACTGCCGACCGATGCGCCAGCGACCCCGCTGCTGCGGCGTGCTGACTTTGACGCGGTAGGTCATCGCCGCACCTCCTAGCCGACGCACTTGTAGGCCAGAAAGGGCAGGCTGTAGCCCGCATTCCCCCGGGCGTCCACGCCATAAACAAATTGGCGGCGCATGAATACATTGTCGTCGGTGGGGTCGTCCTTGCTCACAAACTCGGGATTCTGGCGATTCTGGAAGACAAAGGGCCGGATGGGGCGGCTCGTGTCCAGCAGGTACCAGGCGGTGGGCTGGCTGGCCAGCTTGGGCACCACCAGCAGATCCGCGCTACCCTTCCAGATGTTGGTGTCCCCGCCGGCGATGAAGTCGGCGTTGAGGATGCGGCGGGCAGCGCCCTCCAGCTGCGGCGGAACCACCAGCAGGGTGGGCATCACCTCCAGGGGCTGGCCATCGTCCCCCCGGAAGGCCATCATCTCGGCCCGGGTGGTCTCGTAGTTGGTGGTGGTCAGGGCCCGGCCGGTGGCGTAGTTGCTGTATACGCCGAGGCTGCTGTCCACGGTGGAAACCGGGTGGTCGGTGTCGAAGAAGTTCTGGCCGTCGAAGCAGAGATTGGACTGGCCATTCAGCAGCAGTGAGAAGACCAGATCGTCGGGGTACATGCGGGCGGCCTGGCCCATCTGGTCGAACTGCATGTTGTAGATGCCCAGATTGTCGTCCTGGATATCGTTGCGATCTACCGCAACGGTAGCCTCAAAGTTGCGGTTCTGGATGGTGTAGGAGGCTTCGGCCAGGTTCTGGAAGACCCGCTCGCCCAGCCACTCCCGCATTTTGAGCATTTTCAGCAGCCAGCCGTAGGTGTTTTCCTTGGTGGTGCTGGGCACCTCGGTGGCGACGCGGTTCCACAGGGGTTGAGCGGCCTCGTAGGCCTGGTTGTAGCGGGTCTCGAAGGAGACCCGCAGGGCTTGTAGTGCAGCAGTCGTGATTCGCATGGCTCTCCTTAATAGGTCTCGACCCAGACCCCGTCGGCCTCCACGCCGACCACCTTTCCGGCGCGGCTGCGGGTATTGCTGCCGTTGGTCTTGGCCACGGTAGTCGAGTTGACGATGAAGCAGTCGTTGAGACAGTCGGCCTGGGTGATCTGATCGGCGGCCGAGGAGTTCTGCCACTTGAAGGCCCCCCGGCTCACCCGCACCAGGCGGGCCCCCTGGGCCCCGCCCTGGTTGTTGACGGTCTGCTCAGCCCGGCCTGCAGCCCGCAGGTTGGTGGCGGTGCTGCCGTGCACGGCGTAGCCGGCAGCGTTCAGCACCACCAGGTTGCCGGCTTCGATCAGGGTGTTGGCCTCCACCGGCAGGTCGAGGTATTCCAGAATGGGGCCCAGGCCCCGTTGAAGCGTGTTGCGTTCAGGCATGGTGTTCCTCCCGTCGGCGTTTGGTGGCCAGGTAGGCTTCCGCGCTCACGCCGGTTTGCGCGATGATGGCGCGTTCGAGCTCGCTGAGGGCATCGCTCGGCCCCTGCGGGGGGGCAATGGGCCCGGTCGGTACGGCCGCCCCCGCCCGCAGGCTGGCCAGGTGCGCCCGAACGGCCTGGGGGTTTTTGCGAAATTTCTCCAGCCAGTAGTCGCGGCTGGCGGCGTGGATGCGGCCTTCGCTGAGCGCGGCATCCACCGTGCGCTCGGCCTCAGCGTCCACTGTCTGGGCCCGCAGGGTGGATAGTTCGGCCTCGAGCTCGCTCACCCGGGCCGCCAGCAGGGCGTTGGCCGCGGCGGCCATCGCCTGGCCGTGGGCCTCGACGCTCCCGATGGGGGCCTGGATGCCCGCCTCGGCCAGCAGGGCCTGGGCCTGCTCGAGCTGCCCCGCCCGGTTCTGCAACTCGGTCAGGGCGTTTTCGATTTGCTCGTCGCTGGCGTCGGCCGCCAGACCGAGCAGGGTGATTAGTTTTTCTCGCATGGGGTCTCCTAATGCTGATGCCACCAGGGGCATCTGGTTGACGGTGGCGGGCTGGTTGGTCAGCCCGATCATATCCAGTTGCCGGATGTGCCCGTCCTCGTCCCAGAACACCGGCGACCAGTGGCGGTACTCGCCCGCCCGCAGCAGGTTAGCCGCGGTCTCGGTCCAGCGCACGTTGATCGCCCAAAGTCCGTCTGGGCGGGCCTCCAGCTGGAACCAGCCGGCGGCCGGTACAGGGCCGTTGTCCACTGGGTTCTGATTGCGGTGTTCGTAGTCGATGGGCAGTTCGGGCATCTGGGCCCGCCGGATCACCTCCTGGGCGTCCTCCGGGGTAAACAGCAGGTCGATCTGGGTGCCGTCCGCCCAGCGGAAGGTCACCGGGCCGTAGGGCCAGATCAAAAACTCCCTGGGCGGCTCCTGGGATGGGAATATGTTGAATCCGGTGTATCTTCGTCTCACACGGCGCGTCCTCCTCGGGGTGGATTTTCGGAGCTACTCGAGCGGCTCCGGTCGCTCGGGATGAGCCAGCCGTTCGGCCAGGGGCTTGCTGATAAACTCGTAGGTCGCCACCGAGCCGGCAATGCCGGCGGCCATCTGGAGCAGCAGATTTTCGATCCCCAGCCCGCACAGGGTCAGCCCCGTGGTCAGGGCCGCCACCGCGTTCAGAATCACCACCGCCTTGCGGGGGTTCTGCTGCACCCAGGCGATGCGCTTGAGGGCGTCTACCAGAAATGAAACCACCGGGCCCTGGCCCAGCAGCCAGGCGGCGAAGCCCAGAACTTTACACGTGTCCACGTACACCTCCTTTCAGGGCAAAACAAAACCCCCGACCGGGGTCGGGGGTAGTTTGCCGATACTACGGTGATTATAGCGGATTTTTTGCTGGCCAGCAGGCCAAGATTCTGGCCCTGATTGCCCGACGGGTGGGCTGAGCCGGGAAGCGATTGGATCTCAGGATTGCTCCGGGTGTTTTTTGTGGTATACTTATTATTGAAACAACTGCGGTGGGCTCGGACTCCCAATACCGCACGCGACTCCCTCGTGACCGAGCACGGTGGGACGCCTTTTTTAATCCGCCCCCCACAACAAAAATCCACGCCTGCGCCTGTAGGGTCGCTCGATCACCGCCAGGCGGCCCGCTTGGATCTCAGGATTGCTCCTGGGGCACCGTTTTTAAAAGCGCTCTCGGGGTGGGAGCGCGTTTTGCAAGCTCAGTTCCTCCAGGGCGCGGCGCTTCTCTTCCCACCAATCCTTTGGAGACAAAATCCATACCGTCTCAAGCGCCTCCAGGTCATCCCCCGCCGCCTCTACCAGTTGGGGCCAGAGCCGCTCGAAATCCTCTCGCGTATACCGGCCTTCACGGTGCAGGATGTAAATCTCGTCGTTCAGGTCTCCGACGGTCGGTTTATGTTCCATAGGCGCACCCCTCAACGCAGACGAGCCAACACATCCTCAATCATAGCAGATGTCGCCGGGTCAAACTTGCGAAAATCCCTGCGAAAGAACCGGTGGGCAGCCAGAGACTCGGAAAACCACTCAAGCACTCCGTCTCTTGCCCGAAGCGAGACAAATCGGCCCTCCTTTTTGGCTTGAATGTACCTGGCAAAAAGTCGGTTCTCCGTCTCTTCTCGCATCGCTTCGTACAGGTGATGCCCGAACTCGTGTACCAGAGTGATTGCTGCGGCCTGAAGGGCCGAGCTGCCTTTGGTCGAAACCGCCCGCAGTTGGCCCAACGGCTTTTCGTCGGCCCAACTTCCCTCGGGTCTGGGATATAGCAGCCGGATACTCTGCGTAAGTCGGTCGTAGTCGCCCATCCGGTTGCGCGTCTGTGCAAGGTTTGAGGCAATCTCGAGCGTCCTGATAGGATTTTGTTCCATCCAGCGGCTTAATCTCAACCCTTCCAGACCCCGCAAAATCTGGTCTTTCTCCCGGGCGCTTACCCGCCCCCGCAGCTCCAGAATCTCCCGGCCAATCTCAATCCGCTCGGCTAGCTTGCCTTGCAGGGCTTCCCAAAGCTCGGGTGGGTATTTGGCTGGGTCTGGCTCCCATCTTGCTGTGGGGGGCCGGGCGAATCCTGGCGGCACCTCCAGGCCGGGAGGCAGTGGGCTTACCCCTCCCCTGGCCTCCGCTTCCCGCGCGGTCAGGCTCCGCACCCCCGCCCTGCAGCCGAAGTGGTTGGGGGGGTAGATGCGCTCCCATATGGGGTCATCTGCTGGTCGAATCACGCCGTTCAGGCCCCGGCAGATGGGGGTGGTACCCGAGTCCAGCACCCTTGCCCCGGGTGTGGCTCACCCAGGCCGGGGACGTGCTGGTCTCGATGCCCAGGGTGGCCAGGCCGCGCTGGGTGGCCTCGGCGATATAGGCGGAGCCGTTGTCGTGGTATATCCGCGTGGGCTTCCCGTATATGTTCCATCCGCCGGGTTTGGGGAACAATCCCAGGATCAGGAGGCGGGTAGTGGGGCGCCGGCTTTCCTCCCGGGAGAAGACCAGGGCAGGGATGGCGCCGGTGTAGTGATCGATGCAGTCGTGGATGCGCAGGCGGAAGGCGCTGGGCTCGGTGTCTGTGGGCCGGGCGTAGCCCCACACGAACGTATCGCAGCGGGTCATGTCCATCTGCCACAGTTCATTGGGGTACGTGGCCACTACTGCGCCCGACCAGGTACGAATAAACTCCCGGCGCTCATCCTCATTCATCAGAGCGGCCCGTGTGATGGGGTTGGCCTCGAGGCGTTTTCGAATGTCGCGTACTCCCCGTACACTGAACCGCCGCTCGTAGTTTCCGTGTCTGTATATAAGGATGTTGGGGTTCGCTATCTGTAGCCAGCGGTGGATCATCCAGGCGCTGGCCTTAGGGTGGTGTAGCCACAGGCTGGTGGTAGCCTCCACCAGCTCGGTAGGAATTTGCATCGAGCCCGTGTCAGCACGGTGCGATTTGAAGAATTTGCGGGCCGACATTTTGAGCCATGCATAAACGGTTTTTGTGGATACGCTCTCATGTTTTGCGAATGCCTCGATAATCGCAGTGCGCTCGCCGCGTCGGGCCTGGGCCAGCTGCTGTCGCAGTTGCTCAATGCACTCCCACAGGGCCCGAACTTCTGGATCAATCCGGCGCAGGTCAGGGAGCAACGGCCGATTGGCCAGGGCGCTTGGGGTTGGTTCAGCGGTATATGGGGCGTCTGTATAGTGGACGATTGCCGTCGGAGATGGCAGGATTACGTCGGTTATGGGCTCCGGTTCAGGTAGAGGATTAACAGGGGGGCCCCAGATTTGCTCGATGGTGGCGGGATCGAATAGTAAAATCGGGCGGCCGCCCTCGATAACTCGTTCGCAATACACGCCAGGGGTGGATTGTAAGCGCCTGACGACCCTTTCATTCCGACCCCAGGCCACCGCAATCTCTTTAGTGGTGTGAAGTTTACGCTCGACTGTTCGTATCACGAGTTCTCTCCACGGAGATTTTTTCGATACGGTGAACCAGGTAGCTAGTTTTCACCCGCAACCCTCGTGCTAGCCTGCGTAAAACGTGCAGGCCAAGCTGTTCCCCTTTTTTCCCGGATAGCAGGTCGTAGATATATCCATTTGCAACACCCGATGCCTTACTAAGCGCATTTGCACTCATCTTTCTTCGCTCCATCAGCTCAGATAGAGCTTGTGCAATTTCGTTTGGGTGTTCTCTCATAGGAGATTATGATAGTCTCCTATGAGCCTTTTGGTCAAGAGACGTCAAATAGGCGCAAACGGTATGGGTAGACCTAGAAAATACCCGATCTTAAATGGACCCGTCAACGATTTAATCTTCGCCGCCATGAAGCGCGACGGGATCTCTAAGCCCAACGAGTGGGCTGACAAGTGGGGCATAGGTAGAACCGCCCTTCGCACTGCAATGGTGGGACGACAATCACAGTCCGGAACGTGGGTTCGCCCTGATGTTCGGACTTTGTGGCGACTCGCCAAGGCGCTAGATGTCCCATTGGTCTACCTGATCGAGCAGTTTTACGACGATTTAGATAACACAGATGCCCTCTGGCCACAGGTTCCGATTATTGGTTGGGTAGGTGCGGGAAGTGGAAGAGAGGAGGATATCCAAGAAAAATATGTTCCAGTCGATATGAATCTGGCTTTACGGGGCAACGTGGTGGCCTTTAAGGTTAAGGGCAACTCCATGTGCGCTGGTCCGAAACCGATATGTGATGGCGATGTAATCATAGTGGATTGTCAAAACAAAGGTAGGGTTGGTTCGAGGGTTGTCGCTCGCCTGGTTGATGGCGGCTTTGTTTGTAAGCTATTGAAGCACGGCCCCACTGGCAACTATTTAGTTAGCACCAACCCTTCTTCTGATAACTCCTACCCTGTTGTTATCCCCACATCTTCTGTCCAGGAAATAGTCGGTAAGGTGATTGAGGTGAGGTCACCTGATTCCCCTTAGCTGATTTGCATATTTATTTGTCCGCACCCCTGTCCGCACCCCTGTCCGCACTAGGGGTGCGGACATTTGTGATACAAACTACATCTGTCGAGTTTTACGATGCCAATCGATGTCCGCATGTCGTTACGATTTTTGTAATTTTGTCCGCACCCCCCCTTAGTTACATTAAGATGGAATCAATACATGGTATACCAAACACCGTCGAAAAATGTTTCACGGAGGCTCAGGTTTATCTGAGGATGGGCCTGGTATAGCTGGGCATCTGGCCTGCCAATAGCCTTAGGAACGCGTTTTTTCAAACGGGCAAAGTCGCATGGCTTGGATCATCTATGCCCATTTGTACTTAGTACAAGTTTATTTTTTCAGCTCTCACCGTTTTCAAATTTTACCTTTATGTCGTTCTATTTTGAAATCGTCTCGTTTTTCACAAAGTCCCGGATGCCCCCACTTTCTTCCTGTCACGCGCCACGCTATTTGCCCATTTTACGCCACGCTAAATGTCACCACTTGAAAGATGAGAAACACGCTAAATGTCACCAGTTTTGGCTTTGAATGGATTAGCAACCAGTGAAATACGCATGAGATAAATAAGTCATTTATTAGAAGCTTCAGGATAAGTTTGCTCCACCTCCAGCTTGAGCCGGAGCGGCAACGCCTCCCACCCTACCCATTCCGGCCAAGGGATTTTATTTACCACTTCTACGCTTTCGGCCTTTTCCAGCTTCTGGAGCAGCGCCTTTGCCTCCCGCTCCAGCTCATCCAGCGCGTCGTAGTAGGCATTCAACTGCTCACGCTCGGCAGGGGTGATTCTGCCGAGCTGTAGTTTGACAGTCAGATCAGAGAAATTTGCTGGGCGACGGGATTCCTGGGCGGCGGTTAGGGCGTTTTTGATTTGAATGGCCGCCTCTTCCTTGGCAAGCTCGAGCCATTCGGCCTCGATTTCGGCTTGTAGCGCCTCGAGGTTTATATCGTTGCGGAAGCCGCTGATGATTAGCGTGTCGTCGCTGTGGCGGCTGACGATGCCTGATTCAGAGTAGGGTAGCAGTTTACTGATTGCAGTATTCATGCAGCCTCCTAACGGATTTCAAACTCTACCCACACCCCTTGAGCATAAAGCAAAGTTTGGTTACTCGTCCCTACATTGGTAACAACTATACTTAAATCAGTGGTTCCTGAACCCGCAAATATCGCAAAATTTACGTCTGCATCCATATTCGCATTGCTTGCTGTCCAAACAGCTTGAGAAGTGCCGATCCTCAATCGCAATGGATCTAAGAACATATAGCGCACCCGACGGATATACAAACTCTTTCCGGCGGGAACATTTATCCTTCCTCTAGCCAAATCTGTAATGCCACCGGGACTTATGCCTACCGCCTGGGGGGCATGTTCACTAATCGAAAATCTGTTTGCGTGGTTGTAGCGGGCTTGCAGCACTCCGCCATTCATTTTTAGCGTGTTGGGATGCGTGTCGTTAGTAAAATCGTCGCTTAACTGATACAGAGTAGTTCCACTAGGCGCAGATGTCGAATATGTGCCGTTGTACGTTATTTGTTGTGCATTATGGGATGAAGAGAGTTCCAAGTTGACTAATGCATATTGTTTAGTAACCAGGTAAACATACGCCCAGCCGTCGCCGCCGTCTCTTACCAATACGTCGGCGCGATCTACTGTGCCCATGATGTAGCCATCGGCGCGGAAGCCATCGCGAAATGCAAATTGCAAATCGACATTGGCTCGACCCTCACCAGGGGTGTGGCCTCCCAAGATGCCGTTTATTTTTAGGATTCCGACTCCGCTGCTAATACGGCCTAGATAATAGTAGCGAACGGTCGTATCGTATTGGGCCACAAACACATTGAACAGCCGCTCATTGTTGATGTTGAGCAGTCCGGTCATGATATCCCCCGCCTTATTCAGCGGGGTGTACCCAAGATGCCCCACCACGCTGCCAGGGGCCAGTTTGGCCGCAGCCACGGCCTGATTAGCAATGTGTTGGGTCAGGATGCTTGCATCCCGCACATCCTGCGCCAGCCGCTGGCTCGAGTCCAGCGTAGCCAATCCATTGCCAGCGCCCCGCATATCCCGTAGGGTATGCACCCACCGCCCGCCCCCAGCGGCGTTGAGCACCCACAAGCCGTCGGCAGTAAGCCCGGAGGGGTTGTATAGCCGGTAGCGCCCATAGCCTTCCACATCGCACACATCGCCATTGTTGAAGCCAGTTGCCGCTGAGAGCGCGGCCAGCGAGGCCACCGTCCGCACCCGCTTCACGCCCTGAGTCTCGGCTTCGCTCAGGCGCACGTGCAGGTTCTCGCTGCGGTTGAGCACAGCCTGGATGGCGTTTTCCAGCGGCTCTATGGCGATGGGCTCGTTGTTCCCCGATATGGGAAAATTGGGGATGTTGGTCGGGAAAGTGTTTTGAGGGTTAAGAGTTTTGGGCATGGTTCCTCCTACGGATAAAGCACGACAGGCGGCGCGCCCCAGACCTGCCCTGGTGGGTTCCAGGTAAGGCCCGCCGGGTTCCAGTTCAACGGCCCTGATGGCACGTATCGCAGCGTTGCCAATCGGGTATGCGCTGGTTTGACCTGATTAATGATTGCAAGGATGCGGTTTTTCTCCTCTACCGAGCCATCGTAGCTACGGGTGCCAGCGTACAGGTATACGTCGAACTCGCTCCAGCGCGTGTTGTCGTAGCTGCGCACCGGCACTATGGCGCTGTTGTAGCCGAGCTGAGAGAGGGCCAGGCCCAGGCCGTACTCGGTGCCCGCCCATTGCCAAAATTCCCAGGCGCCAATAATGCGCTGCCGGAAGGCGTCCAGGCTCTCGGCAGGATAGCGCACGAAATTGCGCTCAGCCCCAAGCAGGTTCAAACCATCCTCCGGGGTCAGCTCGGCATATCTCGCGCGCAAGGCGGTAGCCACATACTCGAGGTGCTCATCGGCAAGCGCTCCATAGGCCTCGATTTCCGGCCCGACCGGGGCATCTTGAAACCAGGGCGGAGCCCGATCCCGTAACCAATCCTCCAGCAGGCGAATCTCGTATAGCGGAATCACGGCTACACCTCAATCCAGGTCAGGTTTGCGTTGAATTGCGCGGCCTGCACGCTGCTCAGGGTGACATCGGTTGCAGGAGCCGACAACGCCACATCAATCACATTGGGCACGAACAGCGCTTCGATGATGGCCGATCTGTAGATTATCCCGCCAATCGGCACACCCGCTTGCAGAGCCGCCAGGGCTGCTGCGGCCTGCCCCTGCGCCTGGCTCAGGAATCCCGTGCGTACCCGGATGGTGGCGGTAATAGTGACGTTGACGGCCGTGGCTGCATATACCTGCACATCCGCCGTGAGCGGCTTTTTCTGCTGGATGATGTTGTTGGCCGCCGCTACCGCCCCGCTGCCCAGGCCCCCCTCACCCCACACGACCACATCGACTGTTCCCTGGCCGCGCGGATTCTGATCCAAAACGCGCACCTTAGTGATGCTGGGGTCAGCCGAGAGCGCCCAGGAGCGGTAAGCGGCGGCGGTGCCGCCATAGCCCAGCTCTGCCCAGCGCAGGCGGCAGCGCTCGCGTAGCTGCGCGTCGGTTTCCTGATCAATCGCAGCCTCGATTACCTGGTCGTTAACGATGGTTACGCCGGGCAGCGGGGTAAACAGGGTTGTGCCGCTACCCAGCGCGAGCCGATAGGCCGTGCCGGGGCTCTCGGCCCTGAACTCCAGCGACAGCGTGCCGCCCGGATTGAGCACACCGCCGGCCACATTGTTAAATCGCAGATTACCCACCCCGGCCCAAAGTTGGTTGGGCTGGATGGTATAGGGGCCAAACCCGCTGCTGCAGGTCAGGGTAAAGCGCTGCCGCTCAAAGGTGGCCTCTTTGCGCAGGAGGCCATAAACGTTGTAGGCATACAGATCCAGGAATGGGCCGGTGGCGCTTTCCAGGTATCCGCCCTGGGTAATGGCCAGGCGCACCGCCTCCAGCTCGGCGATGGCCTCGGCGTACAGCTCGATCAGTGTGCGCTGCTCGGAGCCGGCTATCCAGTCGTTGGGGGCGTAGCCCTTGCTCTGCAAAATACTGATGAGCCGGGCCAGCACCTGGCTTTGCGATCGGGGCTGGAGTAATTGCTCAAGTAGCACGCAGCACCTCCACCGATACGCCGCTGACGGCCAAAACCAGCGCAAACGGGCCCTGGGCCGTCAGGCCGCGAATGCTGACGCGAACTCGATTCAAATCCATCTGCTCGGCCTCCACTTCCACCTCGGCCACCCGCGGGTCCTGCTCCACCGCGGCCTGCACGAAGGTTTCCAGCTCGTACTGGGTCTGGGCATTCCAGGGCGCCTGCACCATCTCGCGCAGGTCAAAGCCGTAGGCCGGGTCGTAAAAGAGCCCCCCGCGTGGGGTCTGTAGCCGCCGCACTAAAGCCCCCAGCAGGTTTTCCAGGCCGCTCTTGCGGCGGCGCTCGATCAGGCTGTAGTCGGTTCCGAGGTCCACCATAGTTATCCCGAAAATGTTTTGCCGGAGCCGCTGATGATCTCTCCGGTGAGGGTAGCCGAGCCTGCGGCCACGCCGGTGATGCGAATCTGGTCGCCCACCCGGGCCACCGCGGGGCCCCCGCCGGCGAGATTGACCACATCTCCATTTACATTGACCTCCGGCGCCACCAGGTTCACCTTTACGGTGGCGTGAATTATCAGCTCCCGCAGGCTGCCCGCGTCGAACAACAACGCCACCGGGCGGGCCGGATCGCCATTTTCGAAGCCCAGCAGCACCCGCGTGCCCACCTGCACCCGCACCTCCACCCCGGGCAGCATGGTGCGCAGGGGCACCCGCGTGAGCAGGGGCAGATCGGGCTTGTCCGGCTGCAGATCGAGCCGCATATCGCCGTGGTCGCGCAGAATCTGGCAGGGGTAGAGGGCCAGGGTGTCCAGGCGGCCATCCCAGATTAGCTGCTGCAGGCGGCGCTTCAGTCGCTCACCGGGCACAAAACACCTCCGTGCGATACTGGCCGATGTGGTGCACCACGCGCTCGACGTTGCCGAACACCACGTCGGCCCCAGCCGCCCGGCCCTCGAGGCGCACGCCGGGCTGCAGGCCGGGCTCCAAAGAGAACCAGAAATGCCCCCGTGCAAAGTCGAACTCGATAGAGGCTAGCCGCTTTGGGTAAGAGGGCCAGGCCTCACGCCCCACCCAGACCCGGCCATCCGGCTGCACCCGCCAGCTGCGCTCCGGCAGCAACAGCAGCACCCGGCGCAACTCCTGCCAGGCGGGATACCCCAGGCGGGTGTAGCGCAGGAAAACCTCGGGGCCGTCGATCTCCCCTGCGGCCTCGCCTACCTCGGTCAGCAGGTCGCGGATGATGAGGTAGGCCGGCACCCCTTCGTAATACTTTGGGCGCAGCGCCCGATCCAGCCGGCCCGCCCCGCCCACCAGGGATAGGCTCCAGAAGCCCCCTTGCCGGCCCGCAGCCACGCAGGTAGCCGCCAGGCGCTCGCCAGATTCAAACTCCATCTGCAGCAGCTCACCCAGCGGCACCGGCTCGGTGGCCCGCAGCGCGGCGACCCACCGGCCCGTGCGGGGCAGGCTGATCTGCCCATCCGAGATTTTGCTGGAGTTGATCGAGAGCAGCGCCATTATCTACCTACCATCCGATTCGCCGTCACGGAGCCATCCGGAAGCCCTCGCGCCACGGACCATAGCCCCACCGTGCTGGGCCTGTTTTCGCCCGCCTTCTGCGCGCTGGGCTTGCCTCCGCCAGCGCCGCCGCTGCCGCTGCCGGCCAGGCTGCCCGGCGCGGGGCCGTCGAGCTTTTCCACTGTGCCACTCCGGCGCTCCTTGGACTGCCACTCCCTCAGCTTGAAGCGCAGCACAAACCCGCTTTCCCGGCTGAAGTCCGGGCTCTCCAGATCAAATAGGTAGACATAGCGCACCCCGTGAAGCTGCAGGTTGGGGTGGGCGGCCTGCAAAATTACCGGCTTCTTATCGCGCCGGTTGCGGTACAGGTTGAGCACCGCCAGGAGTCGCTCAAACTCGGCCTTGGAATCGGCCACCGCCTCCACCTCCACCTCAGCGTCGCGGTAGCGCAGAAAGGTGCGCTCGGCCCCGTTTTCGCCCGCGATGGGAGCGGAATCCTCCTCCAGGCCGCCCCCCCGCACATTCACGGTGACGTTGGGGATGGCCACCCGGCCCTGCGGGCCCAGCAGGGTCAGGGTCTCCCACACCTCCGGCGCTTCCCAGGGACTGGGGATTTTAGCCATCCACGCCCTCCTCCAGCGCCAGCTCCTCCAGCGCCAGCAGCACCGCCTCTTTGATGGCCGGCTGCAACTCCTGCACCACCTGGCGCGGCTGGCCGCTGCCGATCTGAATCTGCTCGATGTTGATGCTGACCGTGATTGAGCGCTCGGCCCTGGGGCGGGCCTGAGCCGGTGGGGGTGTGAGGCCCGGTTGTGGCAGCTCCACCCGGGGTTGGAGCGACTGCTCCATTCCGGCGACCGCATCCGCCACCTGCGGCATCCCGGCCTCGATGCCCTGGGCCAGGCCCAGCGAGAGCATCAGGCCGTAGCCCGCAAAGACCCGCGAGGGGCTTCTGATCTGGAACAGGCTGCGGAACCAGTTCTTGATGGCCTCGCCGCCCTGGGCGATGCGCTCGGCCACCCCCGAGAGCCCGGCGGAGAGGCCCTGGGCCAGGCCGCCCATGATGTTGCGGCCCCACTCCACAGCCTGCTGGCCCAACAGGGCAAGCGGGGCTGTGATCACCTGCACCACCCCCTGCATGATCTGCTCCACCCCCGCCCGGGCCCGCTCGAAATTACCCGTAAACAGGCCCACCAGCACCTCGAGCAGCCCCCGCACCAGGTTCACTAGGCCGGTGAGGGCGCTGACGATGCTGGCCCCAATGCGGGCGAAGACGTTGATGGTGAGGGTCATAATGAACCCCAGCACGAAGCCAAAGGCATAGCCCAGCGCATCCAGCGCCCCATAGGCCCGCCCTAGAGCGGCTGCGATCACCTCGCCCACCGGGCCGAACTGCAGGGCCAGCCCGGCGATGGCCTGGCGAAAACCATTCCACGCCGCCACTAAGGGCACCAGGGCCAGCCGCACCTGATCGCGGAACTGCTGCACGTGCTGCCAGGCCCAGACAAACGCCGCGCCCAGCGCCAGCAGCCCGGCCAGCAAAGCCCCCACCGGATTGGCCAGCATCGCCGCTGTGAGGGCCCGGAAGGCCCCGGCCAGCCCCAGCACCGCCGCACGGGCCGCCGGAATGGGGCCGCCCAGGGCCCGCAGGCGCAGGATGGCCCGATCCAGCGCCCCGGCCAGGTCAAACGCCCTCAAAGCCAGGGCGCTCATGCCCTCCCGCAGCAGCAGCAGGCCCATCCGAGCCTGGCCCGCCACCATACCTACCCCGGCCAGGGCGGCGATGCCCCCACCAGCGGCCAGCACCACCCCACCCAGCCCCGCCGTGAGG
>NZ_QWKY01000160.1 GCF_003574035.1 Meiothermus hypogaeus
CCCCGAAACCCCCTCCTTGCCCCCCCTCAGCTACGCCGAAAGCGATGCCCGCAAGATGGCCCAGGCCTTGCGCGACCCCCACAAGGGTCAACTGAGCAAGGTGCGCGTCCTCCTGGATACCGAGGCCAGCAAGACGGCCATCGAGGCTGAACTGCGTGACCTGGCCAGGCGTATGGGGGTGAGCGATACCCTGATTGTCTATTACTCCGGCCATGGGATGCCGAGCCGCTTGGGGCAGGCCACCCTGATGCCCAGCGATGCCAAAATCAACGACGAAGAAACCTGGCTGCCCCTGGACTCAATCCAGGATCTTGCCCGCAAGGCCAGCCAGGGCAAGGGCCGCCTGATTCTGATTGTAGACGCCTGTTTTAGCGGTCAGTCTCTTCCCGGCTCACGCAGCTTCAGCATGCCGGGCCGCAAGGATCTTCCCAAGCCGCAAAAACCCGACCTGAGCGGGGCCAATGTGCTGCTGGCCTCGTCAGCCGATACCCAGCCGAGCTGGGAGGATGCCGAGCTGGGGGGTGGGATTTTTACTGCCTATTTGCTAGAAGCCATTTCGGGTAAGGCCGATGTGAATGGGGATGGCTATGTGACCATTGGGGAGGCCTACCGCTATGCGGCGTTGCAGGTCGAGGGGTTTAGCCAGCGTAAAGGTACCTTGCAAACCCCCAGGCTCTACGGCCCCGACGACTACACCCTGGCCCTCAACCCCATTGCGGTAGCCAGGAGCCGCCTGGCGGGCCTGAAACTGGCGGGCCACATTAATGGAGCGCAGTTCGACGCGCTGGCCGAGTGGATCGAGAGCAAAAGGCAGCCCGACGACTTGAAGCAGTACCTGGCGGGAACCCTGACTGGCGGGCAGTTTGTGAGCCTGGTGCGGGCGGGCGCCATCCCGGGGGTTCCGGCCCAGGCTCCTTCCGATATACGCCTGCAAAAAATAGGTTTGCTGCGGCGCGACGGCAAGATTCGCCTGGACCAGTTTTGGGTGCTGAGCCGGATGATTCAAACAGGTAGGGCGGTTCCGGATGTAAGTGACTTTTTAGCCGGGCGCCTATCCGAGATAAAGTTCTTGCAACGCTTGCGGGCGGGGGCCATCCAGGGGGTGCCAAGGTAAGAAAGGTCTACTCGAGCGGATGGTCATTTTCCAGGTACTCCAGCACCCCTCGAGCGATGCCGTAGCTGATTCGGTCGAGGTAGTTGCTATCGCGCAGGTTCTGTCCCTCCAGGGGGTGGCTCAGGTAGCCCATCTCCACCAGAATTGCGGGGATGCTGCTGTAGCGAATAACGAAGAAATCCGAACTGCGCACCCCCCGGTTGACGGCGGCGGTGGTGCCCAGCATGTAGGAAAGTACCCGCGTGGCCAGGGTGCGCGAGAGCTCCATGCGGCGGGCCGAGTTCATCTGCGGGGTGGGTGTTGGCAAACTTTGCGGGGGAATGGGGTTGACGTCCTCAGGGCCGGGCTGGGCGCCGGGGTCGAGGGGGCCGGGCTGGGTTGAGCTGGTCAGCATATCCAAGGGGCCAGAAGTGATGGCTATGGGCGGGGTG
>NZ_QWKY01000162.1 GCF_003574035.1 Meiothermus hypogaeus
GGGTGTGTCCTGGATTTAGGCAACTAGGCTGCAGTAGGGAAAGCGCCGTGTCGGACGGCGTGGAAAGGTGTGACGGGGCTGTAGGAGAAGAACCGCGAACGGACCAGGGCCTTAGCGCTCGCTCCGGATTCGCTCCAGTGGGCCCCGGTGATCTTGAGTCTTTGGCCGATGACGTGCTTGTTGGCGCCTTCGATCTGACCTGAGCCGATGACCTCAATACCTTCCCGCTTGAAGCGGGGATAGTCGGTGTGGTCGAGGTGGGCCTGCTTTTGCAAGAAGCGGAGGGCTTGATGGGCCTCTGGGTTGATGGGCCGATCGCGGAGGTTGAGGTTGAGCCAGCGCTGGATACTTATCTCTCCCCGAAGCAGAGCCTCTCGCTGTTCTTGACGGTGAGCCTCGGAATAACCGAGTCCCGTCATCAGGGTGTCGAGGTAGGTGCTAGCGTGGTAGACATCCAAGATGTGTCGGTGAACCCCCAGTTCGCCAAAGAGTTCGGCGATCCAGGCCGCCCCGTCACTGAGGCCAATCAGGGAGTCGGATTGGCGAACGCCCGCATGGCGGAGCAGGCCATGCACCTGGGGGGCGAACGCTGTGGCGGTGGTTAGGGCACTCACGTAGTACCGCTGGCTTGGGCAGCGCATCGGGTACACTACCGCACTTTTGACCTCCCGCCACTCGATGCCGCCCTCCACCTGGGCCGCCACCAGACAGCCATCCACCTCCACACACCAGCGCCGGCCCCGTTCCCCCTCCCGCCCCCTCAAGGGCTGCTGCGCCAGTTGGGTTAGCCTTTCACGACTCAGCTCTTGCTCGTGCTGCTCCAGCCGAATCCCCAGCACCTGCAACGAACTCTTGCCCACCTTCACCCCCCACTCCCCCAACCACGCCTCAGCCTCTCGGTAGGACATCCGTAGGGTCGTCCCATGTATACGCCGGAGGCACTCCGGCAAGTAGCCGCTCTCATCCAGGCTCTCGTCGCGATACCCCTGGCCCTGATGACCACACCCGCAGCGATACCGATACCGCTGCACCTCCACCTCTCCCCACAGGCTCCCTACCTTCACCCGATGGCTTCGGCTACCCCTCAGCTCCTTCCCGCATCCTCCGCACGTTTTTTTTTGACCCCTTTGCCCTCTCCTCCGCTTCCTGTACCCCGCTCTCCCTTTTCCACCATCTCCTGCATCATCAGCCGCTGGATCTGTTTGCCAAACTCAATCACCAGCAACTCCTGCTCGGCTATACTCTTCCCCTCTCCCAGCCGCTCGTACTCATCCACCAACTGATGCATCCGTTCCCGTATTTCGCTCATTCCAACAGTTTAGGCTGTTTGCCTATTTTCAGGACACACCC
>NZ_QWKY01000163.1 GCF_003574035.1 Meiothermus hypogaeus
ACCTTCTCGTTGGGGCGTGGCCCTACCTGATGATCCACCGTCTCCACCAGCTTCATCCGATCCATGATTCCAGCCACCAGACCCAGGTGGGCCAGGTCGTAGACCTGAAGATCAGCGTCGGTTTCCATCCCAAAATCCTAAGGCCAGGGGGGAGGGGTGCGGAATGTCGGCTTCATCCTCCACCTGCCCATTGGCCACCACCCCATCAATCAGCCCCCAGGTTCGTTCCACGGGCTGCAGCTCAGGCGAGTAGGGTGGCAGAAAACAAAGGCCCACACCCTCCGGCACCCGGGTCTGCCTGGAGGTGTGCCAGCCCGCCTGATCCAACACCAGCAGAACCAGCTTGCCCTCCCCGGCTCGACTGAGCTGGGCGAAAGAGGATAGCACCAGGTTGAAAGCCTCTGTCGAGACCGAGGGCAGCAGCCAGTACTCGCTTTCCCCTGTTCCCGGTCTTACGAAGGCATACACCTACAGCCAGCGATAGCGGGGCCGCTCCTGGGCCAGCGGCGTCTTCCCGCGCAGGGCCCATACCCGTCGGCGGATGGGCTTGAGCCCCAGCCGGTGCTCATCAAAAGCCCATACCTCCAGTTGTAGCCAGGGGAAGAGCAGCTTCAACAAGAGAACCATCAGGAAGAGTTTTTTTTTGAAAGCTGCCTGCGCTTCGGGGTCGGCCAGCAGGTTCCGCGCCCGGCTCGCGGTGTACTTGAGGTGCCGGTACAGCACCTTGGGGCTCTCAGAGGCTGTCTTAAAACCCTCCCAGACGATACATAGGCACGAGCAGTCGAGAAAGCCGCTACCCGACCGATCTTTCCCACAAAGAATGGCGGTGCTGGAGCCGCTGATGACCCAGCCTTCGCTGTCTCCCGGCCGCCCCAGAGCACATAGCTGGCGGGAAATCCTCAGGTAGCATCTTCTACATCAACCGTGAACCGTGGAGGCTGTTCCTGGCGCAGGTTAGCCGCTCAGTGGCTATGGCCTACGGCCACCCCCTGCATGATGCCCAGTGACCTGCCGCACTGGAAAACGATGTATCACTACTTTTGCTTGTGGCGCAAGAGTGGTTTTCTCGAACGCCTTCACGCCACATTGCGGGAGAAGACCCGCCTGCAGCTGGGGCGGGAAGCCGAATCCAGCGCGGGGAGTGTGGACAGTCAGCGCGTGAAGACCAGTGAAAAGGGGGCATCCGAGGTTTCGATGGTGCGAAAAAGGTGAAAGGCCGCAAGAGGCATTGGCTGGTGGATACCCAAGGACGGGTATTGAAGGTCAAGGTGTTGCCCGCTAACCTCAGCGATGCCCAAGGAGGCCGGGTCGTGTTACCAGCGG
>NZ_QWKY01000164.1 GCF_003574035.1 Meiothermus hypogaeus
CCCTACGCTGGGTGTTCCAGCTTTTCCTGTGGGTGCGTCTGGTGGTGCTGGAGGGCAGGCCCCGGGTGCTCAACCTGACACCCCATCACGAGACGGCAGCCCGTCTGCTGGGGGTGGAGCGATATTACCTCCTGGAATAAGAATGGTGCGGAATGTCGGCTGCACACGCTTCTATCGAGCTACTGGGGGAGTCGAGTGCTGGATTAGGGCAGGAAGCACCTCCCACCCGGCCACGCAGGCGAACCGCTCTCGAGCTATCCTGCCCTGGTCATTAAGGTAACCCACAGAACCGCTCTAACTTTAGCCACCTCCCAGCAAACGCAGAATCCAGCCCTGCAAAGGCCGCAGCACCCCTTCGATCCAACCAGAAGCGGCGACTAGCAACAACGCAACCTCAAAAGCGACCACGTACCGGAAGGCAGGCGCGTATATTTTAGGTTGTATTGCAGCTAAAAACGCGAAACTACTCAGTGGGGGTAGTGGAATCAGGCTCCATAGCAAAAACCAAATGCTGCCCGAGGCCAGCAGGCTAAGGAAGTTGACCAGCGTGAACCCCACGTCCCCAGGGAAGCTATTGAGTACCAGGGGGCGCAGCGAGAGTGCTAGCAAGGCCAGCCCTAGCAGTCCTAGCCAACCTGAGAAAGCCACCCACACCAGATTGCTGCGTTTGGGAAAGCGCCCCAGATCGAGCCAGATGGGTTTGCCCCAGCCCTTCAAAAAAATCACATATGAGATAAAACCTAGCCAACTGAGATGGGTCATAGGGTTGAGGGTTATCTGCCTCTCTTCTTTGGGATTGCTATCCCCCAGATGAAAAGCTGTCCAGGCCTGGATATATCCGTGAACGGCTATGATTACTAAGCCGCTCAAAATGCGCACCAACAGCTCCTGTAAGGAAATATCAAACATGCTGGACTCTTGCATCGCATCATACCTGACCCAAACCCACCTAGAATCTACAAACCACCTTACCCAAATCAGGCCATGCGATTATGTTTAGATCATGAACCGTCGTGCCTACCCATCGGACGTCCGAGATGAGGAATGGGCCCTGGTGCTGCCCTATTTGACCCTTACTCCGCTAGAGGCTCCCCAGCGCAAGTACGACCTGCGCGAAGTGTGGGGCGCCCTGCGTTGGATGGTCCGAACCGGTGCCCAGTGGGACTACCTGCCCCACGACTTCCCACCCCATATCGTTCAGGCGCAAGCCTACCGCTGGATGAACCGGGGGGTCTTCGAAGACCTGGTACACGACCTGCGCATGACCCTGCGAATGCTCCAGGGCAAAGCCGCCCATCCCAGCGCTGCCATCT
>NZ_QWKY01000165.1 GCF_003574035.1 Meiothermus hypogaeus
TTACTCGATAATCTTCGCCACCACACCAGCGCCCACGGTGCGACCGCCTTCACGGATGGCGAAGCGCAGACCTTCCTCCATGGCGATGGGCTTGATCAGCTCCACCGTGAAGGTGATGTTGTCCCCCGGCATCACCATCTCCACCCCGGCGGGCAGCTCCACCACCCCGGTTACATCGGTGGTACGGAAGTAGAACTGCGGACGGTAGTTGGTGAAGAACCCGGTGTGTCGGCCCCCCTCTTCCTTCTTCAGGATGTACACCGAGGCCTCGAACTTGGTGTGCGGGGTCACGCTGCCCGGCTTGGCCAGCACCTGCCCCCGCTCGATGTCTTCCCGCCCCACCCCGCGCAACAACAGGCCCACGTTATCGCCAGCAATGCCTTCGTTGAGGGTCTTGCGGTGCATCTCCACCCCGGTCACCACCGTCTTCTGGGTCTCGCGCAGACCCACGATCTCCACTTCCTCACCGGTCTTGATCTTGCCGCGCTCCACCCGGCCCGTGGCTACGGTACCGCGTCCGGTGATGGTGAACACATCCTCCACCGGCATCAGGAAGGGCTTGTCCACATCGCGCTGGGGGGTGGGGATGTAGGAGTCAATGGCGTCCAGCAGTTCCCAGATCTTATCCACCCACTCGTTCTCCCCTCGCTGGGTCTTGGGGTTGGCCATCATGTGCTCCAGCGCCTTGAGCCCCGAGCCCCGGATGATGGGGGTATCGTCACCGGGGAACTCGTACTGGTTCAGGAGGTCGCGGATCTCCATCTCCACCAGATCCAGCAGTTCGGGGTCATCCACCATATCTACCTTGTTCAGGAAGACGATGATGTAGGGCACCCCCACCTGGCGCGAAAGCAGGATGTGTTCGCGGGTCTGGGGCATGGGGCCATCGGTACCGCTCACCACCAGGATGGCCCCGTCCATCTGGGCCGCCCCGGTGATCATGTTCTTCACATAGTCGGCGTGGCCGGGGCAGTCTACGTGGGAGTAGTGCCGGGCCTGGGTCTCGTACTCCACGTGGGCGGTGTTGATGGTAATCCCACGGGCCTTCTCTTCGGGGGCCTTGTCGATCTGATCGTAGGCCTGTACCTCCACGTTGGGGTTGGCCGCCGCCGCCACGAAGGTAATCGCCGCCGTCAGGGTGGTCTTTCCGTGGTCTACGTGTCCGATGGTCCCCACGTTTACGTG
>NZ_QWKY01000166.1 GCF_003574035.1 Meiothermus hypogaeus
CCAGACTTGACCGTTATTCAGGGTTGAGGCTAGATAGAGGCATGAACTTACGCGAAGCCTTAGCCTCATTGGACGATCCACGCTACCAGAACCGGCGCTATCCGCTGTGGGGGGTGGTGGCATTGGTGCTGGTGGCCTTTGTGTGCCGGGTGGACTCCCTGCGGGGTGTGGCCCGCTTTGCCCAAGCCAATCCCTTCCTGTGTAAGCCCCTGGGCTTGCGCAAGGCCCCAGGACGCAGCTCAATCGCCCAGCTCATCCGCCGCTTGGACCCGCAAGCGCTGGGTTCAGCCCTGCAACAGGTCTTTCCCGAACTCCCCCTTCCCGCCTCTTTCCCTACCTCTACCGCTACTACCTCTGCCCTGGTCGCGGATGGCAAGGTCTTGCGGGGGAGTGCTAAAGGCGAGAGCCCGGTGGTGCGGGTGGTGGAGCTGTGGTGTGAGCAAGCCCGCCACAGCCTGGCCCAGGCCCAAGTCGGTGGGCGGGAGGATGAGGCCTTGCTGGGTCTGCTGGAGCGCATGGGGCTGGAGGGTTTAGCCGGTCGGGTGGTGGTGGCCGACGCGGGCTTCCTCTACCCCCGGGTGGCCGAAGCCATCCGGGCTAAGGGGGGGATTACCTGCTGAGCCTGAGAGCCAACCAAGCCCGGGCGTTGGAGGCGGTAGAGTGGCTGTTCGCTTGCCTGGACGAGCATCCCCTGCCCGGGGAAAGCATCGTCCAGTGGGAAGAACTCCGTGACGGGGAGGTGTGGCGCTACCGGGCCTCGGCCTCCCCCCATCTCCCCCCCTGGCTGGACTTCCCTTTTGCCCGGCAGGCCGTGCGCCTGGAGCGCTGGGTGTGGCATAAGCGCAGCAAGCAGCAGCGCTACAGCGTGCACTACGCCCTGAGTAGCCTCAGACCCGAGGCGGCGGGGGCCAGGCGTCTGGGCGAACTCATGCGCCAACGCTGGGGCGTGGAGAACCGGAACTTCTGGGTACGCGACGTGCTCTTACGCGAGGACCATGCCCAGGCCCGTGGCGCCCTGGCCTTCAACCTTTGTGCCCTGCGGGCTTTCGTGCTGAACTGCCTCAACTACCGCAAGGTCCAGGCTAAAAAAGCCGCCCTGGAAGCCTTCTCCTTCAACCCCCTCTCCGCTTTGAGGTTCCTGGGGTTGCATACAAAAGATGTATAGCGGTCAAGTCTG